>CAZOWW010000061.1:19680-32615 GCA_964583765.1 uncultured Kineosporiaceae bacterium | reverse complement strand
TCAAACGATCATGTTGTCCTTCACGCTCAGCCTCACCCGCATCGGCGAACTCTGAGCTCGATGCCTGTCCGCTGTGGTTCGTCGCCTCGTTGATCCTGGACTGGGTGTGACAGGTCTCGGTGAGGTGAAGCGATCTTCGGAAGATCACGTCTGCGGTCGAGGAAATTGGATCCGAACCGGCGGCCTTCTCCCTCAACGGCATCCCTGCGCGAACAGCTGAGGCGAGGAGTCCGGTTCACCGCAGGTCAGGGGCCGTCTCCCGGTGACGGGAGCGGCCCCTGACCTGCGCACCACAGCTGGGCTCGGCAACCGCGGGCCGAGGCCTGATCGGCAGCTGGACTCAGCCTGCGCTGCAGCTGACGGTGGCGCCGGATCCGCTCCCGGTGCCCTGGAACCCGAAGGAGGTGGCCTGGCCGGCGCCGAGCGAGCCGTTGTAGGCGGCGTTGGCGACCGTGACGGCGCCCGTCGTGCCGCTGGCCACGCCGTTCCAGGTACTGGCGATGGAGGCACCGGAAGGCAGGGTCAGGGCGACCTGCCAGGAGCTGATGGCCGCGGAGCCTGCCGTCACCGTCACATTGGCGACGAAGCCACCGGACCAGCTGGACTGGACCGCGTACGCCGCCGTGCAGCTGCGACCTCCGGTGACCGTCGTCGTCCGGGTCGTCGTGACCGGGGCGGTGCTGGTCGTGGTGGTGGTTCGGGACGTCGTGGTGGTGGGTCGGGTCGTGGTGGTCGTGGTCCGCGTGGTCGTCGTGGTGACGACGTCCTGGTAGCTGGCGGGATCCCGCTGGAGTGCCGACCACCAGGCGTCGGCCATCTTGGCGTAGCCGGTCGCGGTGGGGTGGACGCCGTCGGCGAGGTCCGAGGTGGTGAGTGCGGAGTGCATGTCTACCAGGACGACGTGCTTCCCGGTGCTCACCTTCGCCTGCACGATCGCGGGGAGCTGCGCGTTGTAGGTGCGGGCAGCCGCGTCCTGGCTGCTGTTGGCGATCGGGATGATCGTGGCGACGAACAGGTGGACGTCCGGAACCGTCGTCAGGATGTGGTCGATCAGCGTCGAGAGCCGCTGCGGCGCGGTCGACACGTTGTAGTTCTGCAGGATGTCGTTCGTGCCGATGTGCAGCAGCACGGTGCGGGGTGTGGTGTTGCGGAGCCAGGTCACGACATTGCTGTCGATCTGGTCGATCCGCCACCCGGAATGACCTTCGTGGTCGTGGTCACCCAGGGTCGAGGGGCCGCCGTAGAGCGAGCCGACGAAATCGACCTTGGCGCCGGCGGAGACGAAGTGCTGCCACAGAGCGGTCCGGTACGCGCCCGACACCGTGATGCCGTCGGTGATGGAATCGCCGAGCGGCATGATTCGCACGCCGCCGTTGGATTCGGCCGAGGCCGACGAGGCGCCGGTCAGCATGCCGGCGACGATTCCCGTGGCGGCGGTCGCGACGACGAGGAGCTGCTTGAGTCTGGTCTTCATGGGTGCCTTCTCAGCTGGGGGAACGGAAACAGGAAGGGGGCGTTCGGCGCCGGGTGTGGACGCGCGGATCACGGACTGGTGCAGGTAGGGGACACCGAGGACGCGGTGCCGGAGGCGAGGAACCCGAAGGTGGTCGACCCGGCCGCCGGAAGCGAGCCGTTGTAGGCGGCATTGCTGACCGTGGCGGTCGAGCCGCTCGTGCTGAGCGTGCCGTTCCAGACCTGGGTGAGGACCTGGCCGGAGCCGGGGGTCCAGCGGACGGTCCAGCCGGTGATCGCCGTCGCGCCCGCGGTGACCGTGACCTCACCCTGGAAGCCGCCGGGCCAGGATCCGACGGTGCGGTAGCTCGCCTGGCAGACGCCGGTCGGCACGGACGTCGTGGTGTCGGTCGCTCGCGTCGTCGTCGTGGTGGTCGGCGTCCCGCTGGTCGTGGTGGTCGTCGTCCGGCTCGTGGTGGTGGTGCTCGACCTGGTGGTCGTAGTGGTGGGCGTCCCGGGAGTCGGGACGAGCCCGCACTTCGCGGAGTACTTCGACACCCCGGAGAGATCGAGCAGCGTAGGGCAGAGGAACTGGGAGAACCGGGTGTCGTTGTCGACGAAGATCTTCAGCCAGGGGATCAGGCTCCGCATCTCGGTGGTGTTCGGCTTCGTCGCGAAGAGATGGTCGACCCCGGCGATCTGCACGAAGGCACCCGGTGTTGACGCCGGCAGCGTGGGGTACAGGCCATCCAGGTAGGACGGGGTCACGACGGTGTCCGACTGCCCCGCGATGACCATGGTCGGGACCTTGATGCCCGACATGTTGCCCGAGGGCATGTAGGGCGCGAGTGCGACCGCGGCCTTGAGCGACGGCCGGTTCGTGGCGGCCACGAGGGTGCCGCCGCCTCCCATGGAATGGCCCATCACCGCCAGCCGGCTGGCATCCACCCGGGTCCGGACCGAACTCTGCTGGGTGAGGTAGTCCAGTGCGGCAAGCAGTTCGCTTCCCCGCGCGGTGTCGAAGTCGGTGGTGCTGTTGGTCTCGATGCCGATGACCACGAAGCCGAAGGAGGCGAGCCGCGGCCCCATCCACGCTTCCTCGTTGGCGAACAGCGCGGTGTAACCGGGCACGATGGCGACGGCGCCGTAGGTCTGGCTGGTGTCGGTCGGGTAGTAGATGTACCCGCTCCTGAAGCCGTTGCCGGCGGGGACGGTCACCTGCGCGGTGGCGAACGGCCCGGAGGTGGCCGCGATGCTGGCGAGGGTCGGGTCCGGTCCGCGCTGGTAGGGGTTGTCCGCCGCCGAGGCCGGTGTCGTCGCGGCGGTGACCATGCCTGCGCCGAGCAGGAGGGCCGCGGCCGCGGCCGCCCGCCGGAAGCCCTGCGGTACTCGGATTCGCCGGTGCGAGATCCGGGACGTCGTGGGCGGGCGAGGTTCGGTGACATGTCGACGCACGGTGGTGACCTCCCTGCGGTTCCGGATGACGGCTCGAAGCGACCGTCCTGCCTCGTGGTGGCGAGCTGGACGACGGCCTGACGCCGGGCGTCTTCGCCAGCCGGTCATCTCCCCAGCATGGTGTTAGCGTTAACAGAAAAGGAACCGAACAGCCCTGACCATGGGCGGCGTGACTAGGACTCGCGTGCTCGGACGCGCGAGGATGTCTGATTGCTGGGGCCCGGCCGGACCGCTTGTGGTGCGGAGTGGACGGGGTGCGGGATTTCCGTTGACGATGCTGGCCGCGAACGTTAGGCGAGCTCGAAACGGGTGTCAAGGGAGTGTGCTTGCGGCGCAGGTTCACGCAGATCGTTTCCGGTGCCCAGGGCAGGATCGCGCGTTGTTCGCCGGCGTACCGGAACCCTGCCGATATCCAGACGATGGCGTTCCCTGTTGCTTCTGATTACGAGTCGCCAACGTCCGGTAAGGTGCCACTGCCCGGCTCCGGTGCCCACCGCCCGGTGTCCGGCGCCGGACACCCGGAGCCGACGCTGCGGGTCCCGGGGCCCGATCATTCAGGTCACTTCCGTGACGGTGGAGCGGGCGCGGCGGTGGGCGCTTGCCGGTCAGGTGGGAGACCTGGCGCCCGAGATGCTCGGCGTCGGGGACACGGGTGGGGCCAGGGCCTGGGACTCCGGGATCGACAACCCATGGAGCGAGTCCGTGGCCGACCGGCTGCACTTCGATCCGCTCCGGGGCATGGTCAACCCGGCGGCGGGACGGTGGTTCCTCCAGCAGGCCCTCGAGCTGGCCCAGAAGGCCAACCTTCCGCTGCTCCGCAGGTGAGGACCCTCAGGCCGCCGGCCTGCGGATCGCGCTCTGACCGTCCCTGATGTCGACCTCCCTGGGAAGGCCCTGGATCTGACGGGGTCTTCCCAGGGAGGACCGGACCGAAGAACGGTCGCCCTGAGTCGCCCCCCGCAACCTGACATTGTACACGAGGAAGTCGTCCACGGTCGCCCCGAGCCGGGCGAACAGTCCCTGGTCGATCGCGTTGATCTCCGAGTTCGCCCCCGGAATTCCCTTGCCCGCGGCGCCGGGACCTTCGAAGTTGTCGATGCGCGGTTGAAGTTCCGGGTGCAGGGGATCGGGAATGCCCGTGTCCTGACCGTGGAGATGGCCTTCCGGGTGTGCCCGTTTCCGTCCGTGAATGACATCGGCTCGTTGCCCGATTCGTACGTGGTCTTCTCGCCGTAGGAGAACGGTTCGGGAGCGGTGCGGCTGGTCGGGTCGCCCGCGGGGTCGTAGCTCGTCTCGTCCTGGTTGCCGTTGCCGTCGATGTCGAGGTTCTCGTGACTGTCGGCGTCGTCGTACGTCGTGGTCAGCTGTACCTGGCCGCGCGGGTCGATCACCTGGAACAGCCGGCCGGCCGAGTCGTACCGGTACTGGGTGGTCCGGCCGTTCGGTACCTGGGCGGTGATCAGGTGCCGGCCGTCGTCGTCGAACTGCACGAAGCGCCCGTCCGGCAGGTCGATCCGGCGGATCAGGCCGAGGTCGGTGCGCAGGGTGATCCTCACGACCCGGCCGGCGACATCGATGAGGGTGGACAGTCCGCCCCCGTCGTCGGTCGCCTTCACCGCGACGTCGTAGGTCCAGGTCCAGTCGACCCCGAGCGTGCCCGGCGTGGTGGTCGTCGAGGAGTACCAGCGGTTCGCCGAGAACGGGACGCCGAAGGAGGCCAGCGACAGGTCCACCTCGGTGCGGCTGTACGCGCCGGTGCCGGTGTTGACGCCGAATCCCCGCACCTGCTGACCACTCGAGGACCGGCCCAGGACGTCCGCGCAGGCACAGGCGGAGGTCTGTGCGGCCGGGCCGGCCGGGGGCAGTTCCACCTGCCGGGCGACGTCCTCGTTCGAGGGTGGTGAGACGACCGTGCTGCCGCCCGCGTACGTCGCGGTGATCGTGGTGAAGTAGCGGTGCCCGGCCTGCAGTTTCCAGCCCTCCGCGGCACCGAAGCTGTGGCAGTACCGCCGGGGCGCTCCGCAGGCGCGCAGG
The DNA here is from genome assembly GCA_964583765.1 of uncultured Kineosporiaceae bacterium. Classification (GTDB taxonomy): domain Bacteria; phylum Actinomycetota; class Actinomycetes; order Actinomycetales; family Kineosporiaceae; genus CAZOWW01. The sequence goes on along the minus strand of CAZOWW010000061.1, from coordinate 27,674 downwards.
TCGGTGGCGGCCAGTTCCGCCGAGACCTGCTCGGTGCCGTCCGCGACGTCGAAGACCGACGCGTGCCGGGACGCGAACCCAGTGTCCTGAAGGTCGAAGTACAGCACGAGTGAGGTGTCACCCATGGTGAACCCGGGACGCAGGACGAGCCGGTCGGCGGCCACCCGCGCCGGGGCGTTGCGGGCGGGCGGTGTGCCGTGCCGGGTGGTGTGCGCCGGCGGGACTTGGACGGATGCCGGCGTCCCCACGAGCAGCAGCACTGCGCAGCTCAACGCGACCGAGCCCGAAGAAGGCAAACGTCTCCCGCGGAACGTCATGATCCCTCCCCTTGTGCTCATACCCCCGGATATGCGCAAATAAGGCCTAGTTGGCGAATGGTGGTGAATGGGATTATTCGTCAACATCTCGGGGGGAGGTGAGGTGAGCATTCGTCAACAATGAGCAGATTCGCTGACGGAGCGACCTACCGACGATCGCGTCGTGCGGCACGAGGACGGGCGATGCTGGATCCGGCCACGACTCGTGGCCCGGCGCCCGGCCACGTCGAACGGTGTCGTCCTCGGCCGTCACGAGGTTCCCCCGGACGACGGGGTGCGGGCGTCATGACGAACCGTCACCTGTCCAGAAGTGCTGACCAGATGTGCCGACCGGAAGTGCGCCGGCCGGACGTCCCGGGAGCGCCCGGATCAGCGGTGCGGGCCGGCGACGATCACCTTCGGTGTTGCTGCCTCAGCCTCGGCGTTGCTGCTTCACCTGGTACATCGCGACATCGGCGGCGTGGAGGATCTCCTCTGCGTCGCGGGCATCTCCGGTGCAGGTGGACACGCCGATGCTGATCCCGATGGTGACCTCGTGGCCGTTGATCCGGTACGGCGCGCTGACCTCCGACTGGAGGCGGGCGACGATCTTGTCCAGGGGGGCTGATCGGCCGGCATCGGCGATGAGGACGGCGAACTCGTCGCCGCCCAATCGGGCCACCAGGTCCTCGCTGCGCAGCAGTGCGCTGATTCGGTTGGCCACCTCCCTGAGCAGCCGATCCCCGACGGTGTGGCCCAGACGATCGTTCACCTGCTTGAATCCGTCGAGGTCGCAGAACAGGACGGCGAATCGCTGCGGCCCGCCAGGGCCCTGGAGCAGTTCCCCCAGCCGCTGCCGGAACAGTCTCCGGTTGGCCAGACCGGTGAGCTCGTCGTGGAAGGCTCCCTGGCGCAGCTGCTCCTCGCGCCGTCTGCGGGCGTCGATGTCGGCGATGGAGCCCACCACCCGGACGATCCGCCCGTTCTCGCCCGGGACGGCCAGGCCCCGGCAGGCGGTCCAGCGTTCGGTGCCCGAGCCGGCGATCATCCGGAACTCCGCCGACAGGGCCGGCCCGTGACGGGTGACGCAGGACTGCAGGGCGGCTCGCAGTGCCGGAGCGTCCTCGGGATGCACCCTCGACAACAGGTCGTCGAGGGTGGGGGAGGCCGTCGACAGGCCGAGCGCGTCGAGCCAGCCCTCCGAGAGGTAGACGACGTCGGTCGTGACGTCCCAGTCCCACAGTCCTTCCTCTGCTGCCTGCGCGGCGAGCACGTAGCGCTCCTCACTGATGCGCAGGCTCTCGGCGAGCTCGCTGAGCCGGTCGTGCGCCGCCGCGAGCTCGTCCCGTTGTTGCTTGTGCTGCAGCGCGATGCCGAGTTCGGCGGCCCAGTGGTTCACCGCCTCGCGGCCGTCGGGGGACTCCACGTCGATGGGGTGGACGGCGCACAGCGTGCCCCAGGGGCGGGACCCTGCCCGTACCTCGAGCAGGTGCAACGCATGCCCAGGGGGAACCACGGCCGAGTCGAGGTACGCCGACGGCGGGAACTGTCCCTCGGGGACGCCGACGCCGAGCAGATCGGGGTCGTGGCCACGCACGCCGGTCACGGTCATGATCCCGTGCTCGTCCCGCCGGCCCAGGCACGCGAAGTTGATCACCGTCCAGCGCATCCAGGCGAGGTTGGCGGGGTCCTCGTCCGACCGTAGAAGAGTCGCGTTGACGTCCTGCTGGCTGGACAGGAACTCGTGCGCGGCGAGGCGGAACCTGGTCTCCCGATCCTGCGCGCGAGAGAACAGGGTGAGGGCGAACTCCAGGACGAGCGCGGGGACGTCGTGTCCTCCTGGTAGGTCGGACAGCACGGTGCGCAGACAGTTGACCACCCGGATCGTTGCCTCATGGCCGGTCGCCAGCTCGCTCAGTTCGTCGGCGGCACGAGCGACCGAGACGCGGCGGTCCTCGTCCCCGGGGCCGAGCGACACGGCCCTGGCCAACGCGTCGACGGCCGTGGCGAGCCGCCGGTGAGTCTCGGGCGCCGTCCCCGCGTCGAGTCCGAGTACCGCTTCCAGGGCCTGCGTCAATTGCGTGCGGGGCACCGCTCGGGGTACCGCGGCGACCGTGACCGAATCGGCCGCCGTGCAGCCGCAGGACCGGCGGATCACCAGCGAGCACGGCCCGGTGTAGCGGCCCGGAGGGACCTCCTCGCCGGCCAGCCGGCGCAGCGCGAGGTGGCCGGCCAGTTCCCCGAGCCGGTCGAAGTGGACGTCCACCGTGGTCAGAGGTGGGTTGTTGCGGCCGGCCTCGAACGAGTCGTCGAAACCGGCCACGGCCACCTGGTCCGGTACCTTCACCCCGCCCTGCCGGAGGACGGCGATCAGGGCGACCGCATTGCTGTCCGTGGCGGCCACCACCGCGGTGGGCGGGGTGGTCCACTCCAACAGCTGTCGCCCGATGCTCTCGCCACCGGCGGCCATGTTGTCCACGGCGCTGATCACGAGGCCAGGATCCGGTTCGATGCCGTGCCGCAGCAGGGCCTGCCGGTAGCCCTCGTACCGCTCCTGCATGTCGCTCTGGAGCAGGTTGCCGGCGAAGGCGATCCGGCGGTGGCCGTGACCGAGCAGGTGTTCCACGACCTGATCCGTCCCACCCGCATTGTCGGGGACGACCCAGGGGCAGGACATCGCATCCCCGTCGAGGCTCACCAGCACCAGTGGCTTGCCGGTGGCGCGGATCTGCCGGAGATACTCCTCGTCGGCCGAGGTGCTGATCGCGACGAAGGCGTCGATCAGGTCCCAGCCCACCCGCCGGGAGTACGGTGCCGGGCACAGGCTCATCTCCTCGCCCCGGTGCCGGGTCGCCTCGACCGTCTGGATGGCGATCGTCCGGCCCCCGGCGGACGCCGTGGCGCGTCCCAGGCCTGTGAGCAGGCGTCCGAAGTAGAAGCCCCCGGTTACCGCCGTGAGGACGCCGACCGTCGGACCCGTTGGCACCCTGCTGATGTCGTCAGGCCCGAGACCGGCCTTGAGGGGGGCCAGTCCATCGTCAACGCGTGGAATACCCCAGTCCCCGGCGTCGGTTCGACCACCGCCAAGGACGCCGGTTGCCACGGGCCCATCCCCGCGAACGGCTCCACCACCGTCGGCTTCCACGCCGCCGGTCCCGCGGCAGTACCGGCACTGCACAGCAGCGCTCCGTGAGGAGGATCCGATGCCTTACCAGGTCGCCGTCTGCGGCCCCCGTCACTGCACCGTGCAGGACGCTGAGCACGCCCGCCGGGTGGGGGAACTGCTCGCCGAGCGCGGTGCCGTGGTCCTGTGCGGCGGGGGCGACGGGGGGACATCCCGGTGATCAGCCTCGGTGGCTGGCGCATTCTCGACGCCGAGGGGAATCCGGTACCGGGCATCGACTGCGTCGCCGACGCCGGGACCGCCGTCGATCGAGCCCTGGCGCCGACCGCCGATCGGAGCCGTTGAGCGCTCGCTGACCGGGGTTCCTCCGATCACGGTGGGGTAGCGCCCGGGCGGAATGTGATTGCAGGTGACGCGGTGACCTTGGCAGCATCGTCGGGTGGCTGCCCCCAACGGATTCACCTACCTGAACCACCCCGACGGCTCGGTGACCATTGACCATCACGGACGCAGGGCCACCACGCTGCGCGGAACCCGTGCGGCCGAGTTCCTGGACGAGCTGGGCGGTGGTGACGAGCAGCTGGTCATGGCCCGCTGGACCGGCAACTACCGGCGGGGCAACGAGCGGACCGCCCAGCAGCATCCCCGCAACGCCGGGCGGTCAGAGCCGTCACGGCGTCGGGGGCGAGGGGTCTGAGCTGGGAAGCCTTGCTCGCGACACGCCAGGCCGGCGGCGAAGATGCTCAACGCTTCCCGCTGCTGATGTTGCCCTCTTGATCGGAGTCGCACCGAGTCGACACCCTCAATTTCGGGGCAGGGACGTGGCGGCGATCAGTCGTGTCGTCGTGATCGTGTCAGGTGGTACCGGGGTGGGGATCATGAACCGGTGCCGGTGCCGGTGCCGGTGCCGGTGCCGGTGGCGCAGGCGTGCAGGAGGAAGGTGATCAGCCGTTCGGTCGGAGGTGCGCCGGGTTGGCTGGACGCCGGGGCGCCGTGGGGGCTGCTGAGCGAGTGGGCGAGGACGTGGAGGTGGCAGGCGCTGAACACGATCTCCGCCACGGTGTGCGGGTCGACCTCGGCGGAGATGGAACCCCGTTCCTGCTCACCGGTGAGGTAGGCGCAGACCTCCTGCCACAGCAGTTGCGGCGCCGAGCCCCCCGCATGCATCCGGGCGAGTAGTTCCTGGAGAAGGTCGGGGCGGCTGAACAGAACCCCGATCAACGGAAAGGCCTGCACCTGGAAGTCCCAGCACAGCTGGACCATTGCCCGCAGGCCGGTGCTCAGGTCCTGGGCTCCCGGACGGGGACAGGCGTGTCGGAATTGGGAGCAGAGCTCGACCATGCGCTCGGCCAGGGCTGTGACGACCAGTTCGTCCTTGTCCGTGAAGTGGTTGTAGAGGACTCCGTCGGAGACCTGTGCCTCGCGGGCGATACCCCGAGTGGTCAGCCCGGTCAGCCCGTGCGCGGCCAGCAGGCGCTGCGTCACCCCGATCAGGTGGCGACGCAGTGCCTGCGGATGCCCACCGTCCTCCTGGTCACGAAGGACACGAGCACGTCGGGTGGCCATGGGCTGATACAACCATCTGCGCTCAGGCCAGGTCACGCCGGCGGGTCAGGAAGACGGCCCCGGCGGCAGCGGCCAGCGTCCACCCGAGAAGGACCAGCCCGCCGCAGGCTTGCGGGAGCAGCCAGTCGGCCGGCGCGTTGCCCGTGGCCGAGGCCGCACTCGCCGGCAGCCACCGTGCGATCGAGCTGATCAGTTGGCCTAGGGCGGTCTCGGCGATGAACAGCCACGCCACGGAGGCGGCGATCGCAGCTCCCTGCGCTCGGATCATCGCGCCGAGCGCAGCCCCGATCACGGTGAACAGAGCCTGCCAGGCCACGATGCCGATGGCGCTCCGGCCGGCAACGGACCAGTCCAGGGTCACGTCCTTGGCCACGCACCAGATCAGGCCGACCACGAGGGTCGCGGCGGCGATGATCACCCCGATGGCGAGTCCGACCATCCCCGCGGCGGTGAGCTTGGCCGCGATGACGCGGTCCCGGCGTGGCTCGCTGAGGAAGGTGTCCACGACCGTGCCGTGCCGGAACTCCCCTGCGCTCAGGGTGATCCCGAGGCACAGGGACAAGATGGCCCCCACGCCACCATGGGAGAGCAGGAGACGCTGGCCGTCTTCTGTGGCCAGATCATGGGTGGAGATGGCACCCGAGACGATGGCGCCACTGGCTGCCATCGCGAACAGGGGGATCTGCGCGAGCACGATCCACCGCGGGGCGCGGACGGTGAAGAGTTTGAGTAGCTCGGATCTGATCAGCGCGGTCATGCCGGTGCTCCCGAAGTGAGCCGGAGGAAGGATGTTTCGAGGGCCTCGGCGTCCGCCGTGCCGCCGGCGAGATCGGTGAGCGGTCCGTCGAAGCGCAGCGTGCCGTGGTCGATGACCAGAAGCCGGTCGGCGGTACGGCTGACCTCGGCGAGGAAGTGGCTGGAGATCAGCACCGTGCGCCCGTCCGCGGCGGCCTTGCGCAGCAGGTCCCGCATCCAGGCGATGCCCTCGGGGTCCAGTCCGTTGGTCGGCTCGTCGGCGATCAGCACCTGCGGGTCGCCGAGCAACGCGCAGGCGAGGCCCAGGCGCTGGCGCATGCCCAGGGAATAGCCGCCGACGCGGCGATCAGCGGCATCAGTGAGCTCGACGAGGTCGAGCATTTCGGCGATGCGGGTGGCGGGTATCTTCGCGGCTGTCGCCACTATCCGCAGGTGGTCACGGCCACTGCGACCGAAGTGGAACCCCTCCGAGCCCAGGATGGCACCGACCGCACGGCGGGGCGCCTTCAGGGCGCGGTAGGGGCGACCGTCGAACAACGCCTCACCGGCGTCAGGCCGGATCAACCCCAGAAGCATCCTCAATGTCGTCGTCTTGCCCGCGCCATTGGGTCCCAGGAACGCCGTTACCTGCCCTGGGACGACCCGGGTGGTCAGGTCCCGCACGGCGCTCACCGCCCCGTAGCGTTTCGTGAGCCCGGTGAGCTCGAGATCCATGATTCCTCCGGTCGGCAGTATGAGCGCTTGCTCATGAACGCATGCTCATATTGCTCTCGCCTGGGTGTGCCGTCAACCTCTCCCGGGGTGCGCTGCACCCGAAGGGGGCCAGGCCGTGGGGGTCGGGGCGGTTCCCGCCTGCACCTCGCCGGCCTCCTGGCCGGCGCGCAGCACCGCCGCCCCCGCCGAGCGGAGCCGTTCAGTGCTGACCGGGGTTCCTCCGGCCACGCTGCGCGGAACCCGTGCGGCCGAGTTCCTGGACGAGGTGGGCGGTGGTGACGAGCGGCTGGTCATGGCCCGCTGGACCGGCAACTACCGGCGGGGCAACGAGCGGACGGCGAAGCAGCATCCCCGCAACGCCGGGCGGCGGTGACACTGACCGCGGGGAACGCCGCGGATCTACACTCACAGACCGTGAGTGACGGGGATCGGGGGTCCGAGGTGGAGCCTGCGCTGGATGACGTGGCCAGGCCAGCCGGGTGGGCGGGGTCAGGAGGACTGGCCGAGGACAGCGAACTGCTGCGCGCAGTCGCCGCGGAGGCGCGCCGGGGACTGGTGGAACGGGAGCTCCTGGTCGAGACGGTGATGCTCTGTGCTGTCGCGGGGGAGCACCTGTTGGTGGTCGGACCGCCCGGGACGGCGAAATCGCAGGCCGTACGCCGCGTGGCCTCCGGACTGGGTGGGCAGTACTTCGAGTACCTGGTGGGCCGGTTCACCGAGCCGAACGAGGTGTTCGGCCCGGTGGATCTGCGTCGTCTGCGGGACGGCGTGGTGGAGATCGAAACCGCGGGAATGCTGCCGGAAGCGGAGATCGCGTTCCTGGACGAGGTGTTCCTCGGGTCGACCGCGATCCTGAATACCCTGCTGAGCATCTTGAACGAGCGGACCTTCCGGCGGGGCAGCACCGTGATGGCCTGCCCCCTGCGGGTGTGTGTCGGGGCCACCAATGTGCTGCCCGAGGACCCGGCGCTGGCGGCCTTCGCGGACCGGTTCCTCGCCCGGGTGTTCGTGGAACCGGTCGCAGACTCCCGGCTGGAGGAGATGTTCGAGGTGGGCTGGGCCGGAGGTGTGCCGAGCAGCCGCCGGGCCACTGACGTCCTTGCCGCTGTGGATCGGTTGTCCGCCGCAGCGAGGAGTTGTGACCTGCGTCCTGTGCACTCCCTGTTGGCCACCGCGGTTCGTCGGCTGCGCGCGTCCGGAGTGCAGCTGAGCGACCGCCGAGTGGTACGGGCGCAGGGGCTGGTCGCGTCCGCGGCGGTGCTGGACGGCCGGGTCACGGCCACGGCCGCCGATCTGTGGGTGTTGCCGCTGGTGGTGCCGACCAGCGATGCCCAGGCGGACGCCCAGGAGGCGCTGGCGGATCTCATGAAGGAGGCCCGCAGCGCGACTCTGCCCTGCGCGGCGGAGGAACTGTCCCGCGGGATCCGGGCACGGGCGGAGCGACTGACCGGCACGGCGGAGGAACTGCTCGCGGGGCTCGAGGACACGGAGTCGGGCGTCGTCCGCGGCGAGGCCGACGACCGCCTGCGGAGCGGGGG
>CAZOWW010000061.1:0-19670 GCA_964583765.1 uncultured Kineosporiaceae bacterium | reverse complement strand
GCGCAGCTTCCTGGCTGCGAGCCTGACGGCCTAACCTGCTCGCGGGGCTCGCGTACAGGGCGTGGGCCGTCGTCCGCGGCGCGGACGCCGACCGACTGCGGATCGAGGCGACGCTGCGGGAGATCGATGCCTGCTTCGCCGAGGACGCTCTGCCCGAGGCGCTGGCACAGGTCCGGGGTCGGCTGGTGGCCGCCGTGCGCGGATGAACACGTGCGTGGCGGTGTCGTGGACCGGGAGGGAACCGCCTCTGCCCGCGGTGGCAGTGACGTCCCGGGCAGAGGACCTGGCCGACTTGCTGTCAGCGACCGTGCGCCAGGTCCAGGCCGGATATGCCCTCCGGGTGGTCCTGGGTCAGGGTGGCGGTGTCGTCCTCGGCGCAACGGACGAGCTGCCCTGGTGCGAGGGAGCCGTCTACCTGGGTTGGGAGTGTGGGGTGTTGGTGCCCACCACACGCCGGCTCTCGCTCCCCATGGAGTTTCTGGCCTCCGTCTGTCGAGGTCGGTTGCCCGCCGGTCATGATCTGGTCGTCCTGTTGCCCTGGGCGCTGCTCGCCGCACCGATGCCCGGTGACGTCGTCGACCTCGCCGTCCTGGAGGCCTGCCGGGACGCCGCGGGCGGCAGGGACGGGGCGGTCGGCGGGAACGGGAACGGCTCGGACGGCGAGGCCGTGGTCGGCCTGGGGGACGACGGTTGGGCGGATGCCGGAGCGGTGTCCCGATGACCGGCTCCCGGTTGCCGTCGGGGTTGGCGGCCTGGTCGGAGCAGCTGTCGGCCCTGCGTCCTGACATCGCGATCGCGCTGGGGCCGATGCTGCACCGGCTGGACGAACTGGTGGGCAGGCACTCCGCGGTCGACGCACCGGACGGGGTGCCGGACGGGGTGCCGGACGGGCTCGGTGGCCTGACCCGTCGGGGCGTCGCTGACCGGATGCTGATCTCGCAGTGGGCGCTGGCTCAGGACGTTCCCGAGGAGTTCCTTCGCCGCGCGGCCATGGGGGAGCTCCTGTACCTGGCGCAGGCCCGCACCCACGACACCGTACGTGGCCGGAGCGTTCTGCTCGTGGATACCGGTCCCGATCTCCACGGTGGTCCTCGCCTGGCCCAACTGGCCATGGCCCTGGTGCTGCATCGACGCGCCACCGCGGCAGGTGCGGAGTTCCGCCTGGGCGTCCTCACCTCACCGGCGGGATCCTGGTTGGAGGGTGATCTCCCGGCGATGCTCGAGGCCTGGCTGGGCGCTCGCGGCCGCCGTCCGGCGACGGTGGAGGATCTACGGGCCTGGGCCGACGTCGTCGAGCGTCCGGAGCAGGCCTGGGCCGTGATCGCGGACCGGCTCGCCCGTGCGTCCTCCGGAGCGGTACCGGCTTCCTCCGGCATGACTGGTCGGTGGCCTCGGCGGGTCGTGGTCCAGGAGAGCGACTGGACCGAGGCCGGCCCCACGGCGCTCGTCGTCGGGCTGGCCGGGGAGCGTGTCCACCTGCCCTTGCCGGCCCTGGACCTGGCAGTCCGGGTACTGCGGGGCCAGGGGTGGCGCCGGACTGCGCCGACGCGAACCTCATCCGCAGGTGGAGGCCTGCGTCAGATGCGACTTCCGGGCGCGGCGCCGTTCCTGCTCGCCCGTGGTGCCGACGCCCACAGACTCGTGACCCAGCGGGTTCCCGACCCCGGCGCGCAGACGGGACAACCCCGTGTCCGGCGGTTCCCCGGACCAGTGCTGGCGGCGTCGAGGATCGGGACGAGGTGGGTGGCGCTGGTCGCGGTCGACGATGTGCTGGAGGTACGCATCGTGGGCAAGCGGCTGGCCGACGTGGACCGGATCAGGGTGCCGTTGACCGAGCTCGGGCTGATGTCCGCAGATGTCGATTCCCTCGCCGCCGAACCGCCCGCCGAGCTGTTCTTCCGATCTGGTGAGCTCCTGGTGCGGCTGGGGGGGAGTTGGTGGCGGCTGTCCCCGGCCGGGACCTTCGAGACATGGGGAACCACGGTCGCGGTCTCACCCTCGACGGAGGTCGATGTGCCCCTCGTGGCGATGCACTTCGACGATCACCTCTGGGTGGCACTCAATGGGGGCGCCGGTCGGTTCGGACCGGTCCAGGACAGCGGACCGGTGCCCGAGACGCACCTGGGGGCAGGGGCGATCGCCTGGCAGGACGGCGGTGGTTGGCGGCTCGCAGACCTGGTCCATCAAACGCGTCCGATCACGGCGTGCAGTGCCGCGCCCTCGTCGCCGGATCCCGGCGTGCCCGTGGACGTGGACACGGGGACGAAGGTGGTGGGCGTGACGCGGATCGGCGATGTTCCGGGGCTGGTCACCGTGGGCGGCGGCGGGGTACTGGTGAGGTTCGTGTCCAGGCAGGGCACACGCACCCTGACGCGGTGGTCTGGCGGGATCGCCCCGCCTGCGCTGCACGCCCGACTGCCCCTGATCGCCGTCGAGCGGGAGGACGGCGTGGTCGAGGTCGGCGACCTGGGCTCCGGGCAGGTCAGACTGCGTGTGGAGAGCCTCCGATGACGGCGCCCGTCACGGGGCCACCAGTTCGGGGCCGGGTGGCCGCCGACGGCTACCTCATCGACCCGGCCGTGATCGGGGAGCGGGCCGCACGCGCCCGGGTGATCGCGACCTGGGAGCGTGGCTCGCACCTGTACGCCCTGCCGGACGGGGCGTGGTTGCTGTCCCTGCCAGGCACCGGCAGCATCCGTGCGGAACACGCGCCGGGACTGCCCTTCCGGATCGGGTCCGACGGACGGGGGGCGGTCTGGCGGCACGGCCGTCCGCTGCTGGTCGACCTCCTCGCGCTGCCGCGGGTCGACGTGAGCGGGTGGGTGGACCTCGGTGACCTGCCGGTGCACCTGCTGAGCCTCCCTCAGCGGGCCCGTGGGCAGGTGGTGGTGCCGGAACCGCCCGCACCGCCGCTCACCACCCTGCGAGGGGCGGCTCGGGTCGGTGACGGCCGGGAGGCCCAGCGCGTGACCTGGATGCTCGCCGCTCGCGAGGCGGCGGCGAGCCGGCGCACCGGGTGGCAGTGGCCCGTGTGGGGACGGGCAAGGTGGGGACGGGCAGGGCGCGGTGGTGCGGCGGGTCGACAGGGACGTGAACCGGCACACGAGCCCTGGAGTCCGTTCGCCGGCCTCACTGCCTGGGCGATGGGCGGCCCCGCGGGAGTGCTCTTCCGGTCGCGCCATGAGCGGTACGTCCGCTCGCTGGCCGAGGACTTCGGGCATGCCCGGTTCGACGAGGCGTTACGGCGTGCCATTGCGCTCGGTGGGACGGGCGGCCGGCTGTCCGTGCGGCTTCCTCTGCCCAGGCGGGGCCGGCTGACACCCACCGCAAGGATGCTCGGAGCCGGTCGGGTCGTTCCCTCGTCGGTCACGGTTCAGGACTACCTGCGGGCGCTGTACGTCGATGCGGCGGAGGACCTGGAACGACTCGGTCGCATCGAGGAGGCCGCGTTCGTCCGGTCCGACCTGCTCGGCAACGTCTGGGATGCCGTGCTGCTGCTGGAGCGTCACCACCGTTACGCATTGGCCGCCGAGGTGGCCGAAGGACGCCGGCTCGAACCGGCGGTGGCGATCCGGTTGTGGTGGCGGGCCGGGCGGCGGGACCGCGCGGTGGATCTTGCCCGCCTGCGCGGTGGCTTCGCGGATGCCGTCAAGCACCTGGCGGGGTCCGATCCGGACGCGGCCCGATCGCTGCGGACGGAATGGGTCCAGCGGCTTCTCGACGGCGGGGACCTTCAGGCTGCGGTGGACGCGGCCTGGGTCGATCCGACTCTGCGCCCGCTCGTCCTGCCGCATCTGCCGGCGGGGATCGCGGTCGGCGGCCCGGGGGGCACCCGGCTGCTTGCGCACCTCGTCACCCACCGCCCCACGGTCGCGGCCGTGGATGCTGCCCTCGGTCTGCTGGCCGGCGACGCGGTCGAACTCGCCGCCGCCCGGGGCTCGTTCGTCACCGCTCTGGGCGACTTGCGCTGCGACGACCCCGTGGTCGACCGCCGCCTGGCATCCGAGGCGTTGCGGTTGCTCACGCGAGAGCCCACCCTGCTGGCCCATTCCCCGGAACGCACGGTCCGCCGGGTCGTGCTGGGGCTTCGGAAGCGCGCCGACCACCTGCTGGCGGCGGACGCACCGCCCACAACCTTCGACCGGCTGCCCGTTCCGTCCTTCCCGGTCGAGATCGAAGCTCATGCCACCCCGGGGCACCGCCAGGTGCGGGATGCGGTGCTCCTTCCCGCCGGGGTGCTCGTCGGACTCGGCGATTCCGGGGCCCGGTTGCTGACCCGTGAGGGGCGGGTGCGCGCCCGCTGGGACGTACGTGCCGACCGACTGGTCGTCGCCGACCACGGCCGAACCGTGCTCCTGCTCGGTCGGGGAGAGACCACTGTCGACATCCATCACCTCGACCTGGCGACCCGCAGAGCGCGGCATCGGGCCCACCTGAGCGCCCAACGGATCGTGGGCAGTTTCGACGGCGCCGTCCTGATCCTGGAGGACGACCACGGGCTGGCGTTCCTGGACATCACCGCGCCGCGACCGCGCCTTCTCTGGCGTGAGTTGGGACCCGAGATTGCCGTGCACAGCCTCGCCCGGGGCCCTGGCTGGTTGAGCGCCCTCGTCCAGGGTGCGGTGGTGAGCGTCGACGGAGTGCCGCAGCTGTGGTCCTGGTCCTTGCCGGACCTGACTCTGCGCCACCGCGAACCAGTCAGGATCACCGCCCCCAACGCGCCGGGACAGCTGCGCGGTGTTGCCGCAGCCGCGGGTACCGGCCTGCTGACCCTTCATGACACCGGCTCCGGTCCCCTGCTGACGCTGTACAGGAACGCCGGCAGGAAGTTCGGGCGGGTGACGGATCCGAGGGCCGTCGGTGTGCTCGCCGCCGGGCCGCTGCACGCCGTACTCCGTTCCGAGGAAGATCGACCCATGGCGGCACCCACCGCGGGGCGGGACTTGACCGTGGATCTCCTGGGCTTGACGTCCGATGCCGATCCGACATGGCCCGGGACGACGGCTCGCATCCGCTTCGCGGGTGCAGCGGCCGTGGCGTTGCGCCACCACGACGGGGTGGTCACCGCGCATGACGGCACGGGCCGCATCGTCGCCGTCGACCCGCGGGACGGCCGGATCGTCGCCAACCTGAGCCTGCGGGAGTAGCCGGGCGCCCGGATCAGCGGGGAGCGGCCACCAGCGTGAGTGCGCCCTCGACCGCAGCGGTGAAGCGGGCCTCGTCCTGGTGCGCCCTCGCCAGCACGTACCCGCCCTGGATCACCGTCAACAGCATCACCGCTACCTGCTCGGGGTCGACGTCCGCACGCACCTCGCCGGCTTCCTGGCCCTCGCGCAGCACTGCGGCGAGCCGGTCGATCGCCCCCGAGAACACCTCGTCGATGGGCTCGCGCAACTGCGGGTCGGCGAGGATCTCCTGGTCCTGCACGAGCCGGCCGAGGCGGCAGCCGCGGAGGACGTCGCGCTCGGCGCGCAGGTAGGCCTGCAGGCGCGCCAACGGGGATCCGGGTCCGTCGAGGTGCCTGCGGGACCGCGGCGCCATCTCCTCGGCCGTCCGGCCGATCGCCGTCCGGGCGAGGTCGGCCTTGCCGGAGAAGTGGTGGTACATGCTGCCCTGGCCGACACCGGCGCGTTCCTGGATCGCCCGCGGGCTGGTTCCCGTGTAGCCGCGTTCCCAGAGGAGCTCCTGGGTGCTCTCGACGAGTCGGCTCCGTGCGTCGTCCATCACGTGAGGATACGGCGTGACAGGTGTACGTACTAGTAGGTACAGTGATCCCGTTCCCGAGACGAAGGAGAACCGAGGTGCGAGTCGCCATCAACGGGTTCGGCCGGATCGGCCGCAGCTTCGTGCGCGCGAGCCTGCGGCGGAGTGCCCCCTACGAGATCGTGGCGGTCAACGACCTGGCCGCGCCCGAAGCCCTTGCCCACCTGCTGACCTACGACACCGCGTTCGGCGTGCTCGACGTCCCCGTCGTCGCGGAGGAGGGAGCGATCACCGTCGGCGGGCACCGGATGGCGGTGTTCTCGTCGCGCGAGCCCGGCGCGCTTCCCTGGCGCGAGCTCGGGGTCGACGTCGTCGTCGAGTCGACCGGCGTGTTCACCGACGCCGCGAGGGCCAGGGCACATCTGGACGCCGGCGCGCGCAAGGTGCTGATCTCGGCCCCCGCCTCGGGTGAGGACCTGACCATCGCCTTCGGGATCAACTCGGCCCGGTACGACCCCGAGCGTCACCACGTGGTCTCGAACGCCTCCTGCACCACGAACTCGCTGGCGCCGTTGGCCAAGGTGCTCCACGATCTCGTCGGGATCGAGAGCGGGCTCATGACCACGGTGCACGCCTACACCCAGGACCAGAACCTGCAGGACGGCCCGCACAAGGACCTCCGGCGGGCACGCGCGGCGGCGCACAACATCGTGCCGACGACCAGCGGTGCGGCGAAGGCGATCGGGCGGGTACTGCCCGAGCTCGACGGGCGGTTGAGCGGCTTCTCGCTGCGCGTCCCCGTGCTCACCGGCTCGATCACCGATCTGACCGTGACGACGTCGCGCACGGCGACCGTGCAGGAGATCAACGCCGCCTTCGCGGCCGCCGCGCAGGGCGAGCTCAAGGAGATCCTCGCCTACAGCGAGGCGCCGATCGTGTCCAGCGACATCGTGGGCAACCCCGCCTCGACGATCTTCGATGCACCCCTGACCGCGGTGAAGGGGCGGACGGTGAAGGTGCTCGGCTGGTACGACAACGAGTGGGGCTTCTCCAACCGCATGGTCGACACGGTGCAACTCCTCGGACAGGGCGGCTGAGCGGCTGCGACGGACGTGCGGGCCGACCGCCGGCGGGGAGGACCGCCCCCTCGCCGGCGTCGGCCCGCCGTCCGCCTGTCGACGGGGCTCCTCCGCCGGTTCGGGGCACACTGTGACGGTGAACACACATCGGTTGGAGACCGCCGACGCCGACATCGTCTACGACGTGCGGGGCGCACAGCCCCCGTCCGACGGGCGGCCACCCCTGTTCATGATCGGACAACCGATGGAGGCCGGCGGATTCGCGACCCTGGCCTCGTACTTCCCCGACCGCACGGTGATCACCTACGATCCGCGCGGTCTCGGCCGCAGCAGCCGCCGGGACGGCCGGACCGATCACACGCCGACGGTCCAGGCCTCCGACGTGCACGCCGTGATCGAGGCGGTCGGTGGGGGACCGGTCGAGATGTTCGCCAGCAGCGGTGGCGCGGTCACGGCACTGGCGCTGGTGGCGGCCCATCCCGGTGACGTCGCCGTCCTGGTGGCCCACGAGCCGCCGCTGATCCCGATGCTGCCGGACGCCGAGGCCGCCGAGCGCGCCATCGGCGGTGTCCGAGACGCCTACCGGGCCGGTGGGCTGGGCGCCGGCATGGCGGCGTTCATCGCCATGACGTCGTGGCAGGGTCCGTTCACCGACGACTACTTCGCCCACCCCGCACCGGATCCCGCCCGGTTCGGCCTGCCCGCCGAGGACGACGGCTCTCGCGACAATCCCCTGCTGTCCGACCGGTCCGCGGCGGTCAGCGGTTACCACCCCGATGTCGACGCGCTCCTCGCCGCGCCCACCCGGATCGTGATCGCGGTCGGGGAGGAGTCCGCGGGCACCTTCACGGCACGGACCTCGGTGGCCACCGCCGAGGCACTCGGCCAGCGGCTCGCCGTGTTCCCGAGCCACCACGGTGGTTTCGCGGGCGAGGACTCGGGCTATCCCGGGCAGCCGGAGGCCTTCGCGCAGCGACTGCGTGCGGTGCTCGACGGCGCCGGCGAGGCGTCGGTCCCCGCGGGCTGACGTGGCGAGCGAACAATGGTTCGCCGCGGTCCCCGGCCTGGCGCTCACCTCCCAGACAGTTCTGCTCCTGTTGGTGTATCTGGCCGGGTTGCTGCTCCTGGCGGTGCTCTTCGGGGCGTTCGCAGCCCGGGTCGGCCTGCCGAGGGTGATGGGGGAACTGCTGGTCGGTGTGGTGCTCGGGCCGTCCGTCCTCGGCCTACTCCCGTCCGGGGCGACGGAGTGGTTGCCGCAGCACCGCCCGTCCCAGCTGGCCGCCCTCGAAGCGGTGGGTCAGGTGGGGATCCTGCTCCTGGTGGCCCTCGTGGCCGCCGAACTCGACCTCGTGGTGCTGCGCCGGCACGGACGCGCCTCGATCGTGGTCGCCGCGCTCGGGGTGCTGCTGCCGTTCACCCTCGGGGTGGGAAGCAGCTTCCTGCTCCCCGGGTCCTTCCGGGGTTCCGGTACCTCCGCGCCGACCTTCGCCCTGTTCCTCGGGACCGCACTGTCGGTGAGTGCCATCCCCGTGATCGCGAAGATCCTCTGCGACATGGGCCTGCACCGATGTCGCTCGGGGCAGATGATCATTGTTGCGGCCGTCTTCTCGGATGTCGTGGGCTGGCTGCTGCTCTCGGTCCTCACCGCGGCGACCGCGGGGGGATCGGCGGTGACCGGGATCCTCGCCGCCCTGGGCGCGCTGCTCGGCACGATCGCGGTCGCCCTGACCTTCGGTCGGTGGGCGGTGCCGCGGATCCTGAGGTCCTCGGGCCGCTCGTCCGAGCAGCGGACCGCCGTGATCGTCATCCTGGTTCTGGCCTGTGCGGCGGCAACCCAGGCCCTGCACCTCGAAGCCGTCCTGGGTGCTTTCCTCTGCGGTGCGCTCGTTGCCGACGCCGAGCTTCCGGCGGCGGCCCTGGACGGGCTACGGACGGTGGTCCTGTCGGTCCTCGCCCCGCTGTTCTTCGCCCTGGCGGGGTTGCGCGTGGACCTGACCCTCCTCGGCCGTCCGTCCGTGCTGGTCGCCGGGGTCGGCGTGCTCGCGGTCGCGGTGGGCGGCAAGGTGCTCGGCGCCTACCTGGGCGGCCGGCTCGCGCGGCTGTCGCACCCGGAGTCGCTCGTCCTCGGCATCGGACTGAACGCCCGGGGGGTCATCGAGATCATCATCGCCACGATCGGTGTGAACCTGCACATCCTCACCGACGCCTCCTACACGGTCATCGTGCTGGTCGCGATCACCACCTCCCTGATGACGCCACCCCTGCTCCGGCCGGTCATCTCCCGCCTGGACGGATCCGGCGACCTCGGCCGGGCCGCGGAAGCGGTCGCGTCGTCCGGCCGGCGTCGGGCGGTGCGGACCCGTCCCGCGGGCCGTCCCGGGGTCAGGTCCGCGGCGTGGACGGGGACTCGGCGGCGTCGAGTTCGTGGAGCTTGTCCCGGAGGGCGTCCGCGTCCGGGTGGTGCAGTTCGGTGAGGACCTCCAGGGCCTGGGCCCAGGCGTCGCGGGTCGCGACAAGATCTCCGGTGGCCCGGTGGACGTCCCCGAGATGGGTGAGGACCTCCGCCTCCCCGAACCGCTCGTGGAGCCCTCGGAACAGGTCCAGGGCCTGGCGGTAGCAGTGCTCGGCCCGCGCCTGCTGACCGAGGCGGTGGTGGACGAACCCCAGGCTGTCCCAGGTACTCGCCTGCCCGTAGCGGTCGCCGAGCTCTCGTTGGATCTCGAGGGCCTGCTCGCAGTACGAGAGCGCCTGGGCGGGGTCTCCGAGTTGGGTGTGGTACCAGCCGATCGAGTTGAGCGCGAACGCCTGCCTGCGGTCGTCGCCGGCGGCCCGGTAGTAGCGCAGGGTCTGCCGGGCGTGGTCCAGCGCCTGCCGTGACCGATCCTGTCGCCAGTGCAACAGGGCGAGGCTGTGGTGGACGTACGCCTGGCCGATGGGGTGGTCGACCTGGGTGAACAGGTCGAGCGCCTGCTGGAGGCGGGCCTGCGCCTCGGCGTAGCGGCCGAGCCGGAGGTCGGCCCACGCGTGGAAGCGGTGGGCGTCGGCCTGGGCGGCCGGGTGGGCGAGGCGGGTGGCCGCGTGGAGGGCCGTCTCCCAGACCGCTGCCTGATCGTTCCAGAGTCCCTGCCGGTCGAGGAACGTGTCGAGTGCCCAGGCGAGCTGGCAGGCGTGGGTGTCGAATCCGGCGTCGACGGCGTGCCGGACGGCGGCCAGGAGGGTGGGGAGCGCGTCGTCGAGCCAGCTGAGGGCCTGATCGTGATCGTCGAGGTGCTCCAGCAGGGTGCCGGGGGAAGGTTCCGGAGGCGGCAACGGTGAGGGTTCGCGCTGCGGGTGCAGGAGTTGGGCGGCCCGGTACGCGGTGCCGGTGTAGTGATCCAGCAGCCTCGTCACGGCCGCGTGCCGTTCCTCGGGACTGTCGTGGGTGTGGGCCTGTTCCCTGGCGTAGACGCGCAGCAGGTCGTGGAAGCCGTAGCGGCCGGGAGCCGGTTCGGTCACGAGCTGGGCGAGGACCAGTTCCGCCAGGAGCGGGGTGACGCGCGCCGTCGGGAGCCCCGCGAGCCCGGCCGCCGCGACGACGGAGACCGTGGGGGCGGTGTGCAGGCCGAGCAGCCGGAACACCCGGGCCGCGCCCGGTGACAGGGTCGCGTAGGACCAGGAGAAGATCCCGCGCATGGCGGACATGGGATCGCCCGTGTCGAACGCATCGAGTCCGCCGGTGGTCAGGTCGGGTTCGCCGGTTGTCGGGTCGAGTCCGCCCGTCGTGGGGTCGAGCGCAGTGGCGAGGGCGTCCAGGCTGAGGCTGCTCTCCTGGGCGCGGGCGGCGGCGATCGTCAACGCGAGCGGAAGCCGGGCGCAGGCGGTGACGATCCGGTCCACCGCCTCCGGCTCGGCGTCGACCCGATCCCTGCCCAGGCGCCGGGCCAGCAGTTCGCGGGCCTCCTCGCGGGGCAGGACGTCGAGCGCGACGGAGTGGGCGCCCTCGGTGACGATCAGGCCGGTGAGCCGGTTGCGGCTCGTCACCAGGGTCAGGCATCCCGGTGCGCCGGGCAGCAGCGGACGGACCTGTTCGGCCTCGCGGGCGTTGTCCAGCACCACCAACATCCGCCTGTCCGCCAGCAGGCTGCGGTACAGACCCACCTGGGTGTCGGGCTCGGGCGGGACCCGCTCGTGCGGGACCCCGAGGGCGTGCAGGAAGCCGCGAACGGCGTCGAAAGGTTCCATGATCCGGCCGGTGGGGTGGTAGCCGCGCAGGTTGACGTAGAGCTGTCCGTCGGGGAAGCGGGCCCTCACCCGGTGCGCCCAGTGCGTGGCCAGGGCGGTCTTGCCGACCCCCGCGGTCCCGGACACCGCAGTGATCACGACCGCCGACGGCGTCTGCGCGGAGTCGAGCAGCGCGTCGAGGTGGGCGAGCTGGCTCGTGCGGCCGGTGAAGCCGTGGACGTCCGAGGGCAGCTGTGCCGGCCTCACCCCGGTCGAGCGATCCGTCCGGCGAGGGAGCTCGGCCGGCAGGGAACCGCCGACCGGCGTGGTGTCGGGAACGCAGCCCGGAGGCTCCTCGTCCTGCAGGAGAGCCTCGTGCAGGGCGCGGAGGTGCCGGTCGGGTTGGGTCCCGAGTTCCTCGGCGAGGTGCCTGCGCGTGCTCTCGTACGCGGCGAGAGCCTCCGCTCGCCGTCCGCAGCTGATCAGGGCGGTGATGAGCAGTGCGGTGAGCGGTTCGACCAGGGGATTGGTGGCTGCCGCCTCGTGGAGCTCGGGGATGGTGACACTTGCCCGGCCCTGCTCGATCTCGGCGGTGGCCCAGGCCCGCAGGACGTCCAGTCGCTGATGGGTGAGGCGTTGGCGCACCCCCTGCGCCCACAGGCCGGCGACGTCCTGCAGGGCCTCTCCGTGCCACAGGTCCAGGGCGTGGCGGCGTGCCCGCTGTTCGCGGAGCGGATCCTCGGTGGTCGCCGTCGCCGTGACGAGCCGCTGGAAGCGGTGGGCGTCCACGTCGTCCGGGTCGAGGTCGAGGAGGTAGCCACCGGAGCACCGAGTGATGCGGGCCGCTCCCGGCTGCTGCGGCGTCCCGACGACCTCTTCCCCGGTCCCCGGCAGAGCACTGGTCTCCGCCAGGACCGTGCTCTCCGCCACGGCCGTCAGCCGGGCCCGCAGGCGAGCGACGTAGACCTGCAGGGCGTCCCTCGCATTGGCCGGGGTCTGCTCCCCCCAGACCCGGTCGATCAATGTGTCCGCGGAGACGGGGCGCCCGACGTCGACACTCAGCGCGGCGAGCAGACATTGCTGCTTGGAAGGGCCGACGGCCAGTACCTGACCGGCCGCTTCGAGTTGAACGGGCCCGAGCAATCGGATCCTCATCAGCGCACTCCTGCCCCGCCTCGGTCCGAGTACCTGTCCACCGCTCACCTGCGGTGAAGGGATTATGAAGGAAAGGACCGGTTCGATCGCACCTGCATCGTCCGGGGGGTTCGAAGGCTGAAGTGGTCGAGGGCCGTGGTGGTCGAGGGCCGGGGTGGTCGAACCGGTCCGGACGAGGTGCTGACCATGATCTGCCGTCCGAGTTCCGAGGGGGGATCCGATGAACGGTGTGGGCGCGCCGACGCGGGGCGAGGGGTCCGGGCTGCTCCCCGGGACGCGGAACGGGAACGTCCCGTGGCGGTGACCCTGGCGGCGACCGCCGTGGCCCTGCGCACGGTCGTGGCGGTCGTCCTGGCGGTCGCATTCGCTGACAAGTCGTGGTCCCGGTCGGCCCGTCGTGGGCTGGCCGGGCAGCTCGCCGAGTCGGGACTGCCGCTCGTCCTGGCGCGCGGTGCAATCATGGTGTTCCTGATCGTGGAGGCCACCACGGTGCTGCTCCTGACCCTGCCGGGAACGGCCGTGCCGGGCGCCGCCGTGGCGTCCCTGCTGCTGGCCGTGCTGGCGGTCGGGGCCGCTCTGCTCGTGCGGGGTGATGCCGGAGTGAGGTGCGCGCGCGTCGACCCGAGAGGAAGTCGTCTGGCCCTCCGTCACGTGTGGCGCAATGCGGTCCTGACCGCCCTGGCCCTCGGCGCACTGGCCGCGGCACGGGCGTCCGCCTCCGCACCTCCTCCCACGCTCCCGGTGCTCGTGGCGTCGGTGGCGTCCGGCCTGGCGGTCGCTCCCGTCTTCCTGCTCTGGGACGACCTCGCGGTCGCCCTGCGTCCCCGCCGGGATCCGTCTTCCGAACCGGATCCGCCTCGGTTCGCCCCGGCGGTCCGACCCGCCACGCGCGTCCGTCTCCACGAAGGACGTGACCCGCATGCCGCTCCTGGCCCACGCGGAGGCCTTCACCGCGCTCCTGGGAGCCTTCGCACGCACCAGGTCGCTCCGGCAGAGCCGGCGCTGCCGGGAACGGCATCGGGTGACGACCCAACGGCTGTGCGCAGATGACCTGCCCTTCGGCGGGAGCCTGCCGGATTGGTGATCGACGGCGCCGGGCGGGGCAACGATCTCTCGACCGGAGGAGCCCTACTCTGGGGATGTGATCAAGTGGCGTGAAGATCCGCGGGTTCGGGTGTTCGCCTACCACGGCACGAGCCTGACCATGATCGTGATGAGTGCGGCCTGGCTGCTGGCTGCCTTCGGGGTGGGGCGCGGGTCGTTGAGCGGCTCGTCCCATGAGCTTGATCCCGGAGTGATCGGCGGCATTGCGATACCGCTGCAGCTGATCTGCATCCTGCTCGCCAGGGTGGAGCTGCCGTCCGGGCAGCCGTCGCGACGGCCCACTCCGGGACGAGACGCCGGAGCGGGCGCTGCCGAGCAACCGGTCGATGCGGAGGGAGCCGTCCAGCTGGTCGTGCTCGTGCTCGGCCTGGTGATCATCACCCTCCTGGCGATCGATCTCGTGCATCCCGCGGTGCACACGGCGTCGCTGTTGATGGGACTGGCCTGGACCACCGTGTGCGCCCCGCGATTCGTCGGCTACTGGAAACCGCGGCAGCGTGCCGGGCGCCATTCGGCGCCGATGACGCCGCCGGAGGAGCAGGACGCGCCGGGAGACCTCCAGGGCGACCGCCCGGGTCTCGACCCCGACTTCGACCCTTGGCGGCCCCCAGCGCCGAGGACCTGACCCGCGACATCCGCTCGACCCCGGACCTGCTCGTCTCGACGGGCACGGCCCTGTCCTCGCGGGGGTCCATCGCCGAACGTCCGGCCATGACGATCCTGGTGTGCTTTCCGGTGACGAGCTGTGCGATCAGGAGCACGTCGTCCGGTCACGGCGAAGTGCTGTGCAGGGTCGTCCGGTCGGCCCGT
Source organism: uncultured Kineosporiaceae bacterium (assembly GCA_964583765.1). Lineage (GTDB taxonomy): Bacteria > Actinomycetota > Actinomycetes > Actinomycetales > Kineosporiaceae > CAZOWW01. The sequence goes on along the minus strand of CAZOWW010000061.1, from coordinate 5,619 downwards.
TCCGGCGTACCCCTGGGCCTGTCGGGCGATCACCGGTGCTTGAATGGGGCCGTGGCCCCTCTCTGTCTGCTCGTGCTGTGCGGCGCCCCCCTGACCTCGCGGGCCCCCTCGACGGCCAAGGCCTTGCAGGACGCCGGCCTGCGGGTGAAGGTGGCGGCGACCGCCGCGGCCGCGCAGTGGGTCGACGAAGCGGTCCTGCAGGAGGTCGTGGGGCACCGGTGCTTCACGAGCTACCCGGACGAGGCCAGGGCCGAGGACGCAGGCGTCGCGGGCCTGCCCGACGCCGTGGTCGTCGTCCCGATGACGTTCAACACCGTGAACAAGCTGGCCACGGGGATTGCCGACGGCTACATCCCCACGCAGCTGTGCATGGCGCTCGGCCGCGGCGTGCCCGTCGTCGCGGTGCCGATGTTCAGCCAGATCCTGGCCCGTCATCCGGTCCTCGCCACCAACACCGGGCTCCTGCGCAGTGTCGGCGTCGAGTTCGTGGACCCGGTGACCGGCGACTCCGAGGTGCGCGCATTCGCGCCGGGACATGACCGCGCCGTCGTCGAGGGATTCGACCCGGCGTGGGTGGTCGCTCGGGTCCAGCAGTCCCTCGCCTGAGCCCGGTTGTCCACGGCCACACCACCGTGCGGTAGCTCGTCCGACGGCCTGCTCGCCGTCCCCTCGCCGTCCGTCCTTCTCGTGCGCCGCTCGGCCTGCCCGCCGCTGGGCTCGGCCTGCCCGCCGCTGGGCTCGGCCTGCCCATAGTTGGGCTCGGTCTGCCCGGCCCCGCTCTCAGCGGGGTCTCCTCCTCGGGGAGGAGCTCGCCACCTCCTTCCCGAGGAGGAAGAGAAGGCCCGCACCTGTACCCGAGGCGGGGCACCGAATTCCCCGACCGAGGGGGAAGCGCCCGGGGGCGTGACATCGCAAGAATCTGTCCAGCGGCCCGCGGGCAGAGAGCCGTCCAGATCCCTCGCGATCGAGGAGTACCGAGGGAGTCCAGACCAGGTAGCCCGGCCATCGACGAGAGCTCCGACACCGGGGATTTCCACGGAGCGATCGCCAGGGCCTGCTGCCTGGGCAGCCGAGTGGTGCTGCTCTGAGGAACGTCGGTGTTCCGGGCCGTCCTGTTCCACGAGTAGGCGACGTAACCGCCCCGAGCAGGGTCGCTCGCCCGGCGGATGCCGGTGTGGCCCTGGTTGCGGGTGCACCGGAAGACGGAGTTCCCGAACTCCTGGCGAGTCCAGCCCACCCGCGTTCTCCCGGTGGTACGTGACGGGGTGGTGGGGTGGCTCCGCCGCAGGTCAGGGCGGTGGACAAGTTCTGACTGGAAGGAACCATCCCCCGCACCCGCGAGGGTGGTCGGACCATCTGCGGCATGGAGAGTCCGGGTACGGCGGGAGCCCCTGCGGCACGTGATCGGTGACCGTCACGGGCCCAGGGGCTTCCGGCTGTCCACCTGCCGATCACTTGCCCGGACGGCCGCTGCCGTCTCGCCTGCCTCGGCCGACTCAGTCGACGCCTCCGGCCCCGAAGACCGGACCCGGAAGGGCAGGGGACGGAGCGAGTCGCCGGTCGTGCAGCCGGACCAGAGTCACCACCACGCCCGACAGACCGGTGAACAGGCTGGGGGAGCGGCCGCCGCCGATGGCCCCGCAGCTCCACGCCCGCCCGTCGATCCCTGGCCGCAGGAGCGGTCGGGCGAGGCAGCGAGCAGCGCGGGTGTGCTCGCCCGTCGGATCCCCCGTGAGGGCGGCTGCCACCTGAACAGACTCCACGGCGCCGGCGAGCCCGTGGCAGAGCGTGCCGTCGATGCGGCCGTCCATGGTGATCGGGACCGGTGCGGACCAGGTCAGCGCGGTCGCGCGTAGCGCTCGCCGGAGCACCACGGACGCCAGCTGAGCCACCTCCGGGCGGCCCCTCGCCGTCGCGAGCCGGCGGATACGTGCGGCTGCGATCCCGAGACCTGCGGCTCCGTGACACCACCACGAAATCGGTTCCTGCGTCCCGCGAGGATCGCGCCACTGCCGGAGCTGTTCGTCGTACCAGGCCGACTCCCAGCGCATCGCGTCCAGCACGGTCGACCAGGCAGCACCGATGCGGTCCGGATCCCCGCCTCCGCTGTGGGTACCGCCGCCTGCACCACCCCCTCGACCGTCCGCGCCACCGTCCCCGCTGTGGGTACCGCCGCCTCCGCCGTCCGCCTTGCCGGGGCTGCCGTCCTCGCCCTCCCCCTGGTCGCCCTGATCTCCGCGCTGGTCGCCCTCAGCTGCCTGCCTGGCGGCGAAGGCAGCCCACTCGGCGAGGGCCAGCGCGGGTCCCGAGGCGCCGTGGGCCAGACCCACCACCGGGCCCCCGGCTCCCCGGCTGTTCCACCGCGTGCCGAGAGCATCACGTACGGCGTCCGCCATCAGCCGCGCGCTCAGCGTGTCCGCGACCGTGCGCCGCAACTCCTCGACCTCGGACGGCAGTTCCGCCCCGAGTACCTCCAGGAGCTGACCGGCGGTTCCGCCGAACAGGTCGGGCGTCTGCGGGACGTCCTGCGGATCAGCGGCGAGCCCCCGGACGGCGGTCCCGGCACAGCTGCGCGCGGCTGCCGTGAGGGCGTCGTCCTCGAGGAGCCGGGCGGTCATCGCGACACCGGTGATCACCCCCAGCCTCTCGGTCGGTGCCGAGCCGTGTGAGTCGTGTGAGTGGTGTGAGCGGACCGGGACGTCCGGAGTGACAGGAGTGGCCGGAGCGATCGGGACGCCCCGAGTGGCCGGAGCGATCCGGGAGACGCGCTCGAGGCAGTCCCGGGCGACCTGCGAGGCCAGCTCGTCCGGGGGGATGCGCCACGGGTCCGCAGGACGGATGCCTGCCGCCCGCAGCGCTCGTGCGCCCGCCGCGAGGGCCAGCGCGATACCGGACCGTCCCCCGATGAGGGAGTCGTCCAGCCGGCGGTTGACCCGCACCGCCTGGCCCCCCACCATCCCGGTGACGTCGCCGGTCCAGCTCCATCGACCGTCGTCCGGCTCCGCGGTGTCCACCAGGGTGCGCAGCAGGGGCAGACAGGCCTGCAGTTCGGTGCTCACGGCGCCGCCGTCCTCGCTTCCGGGGTCGTCGTTCGTGGAGTCGTTGCCCCGGGGGGCGCCGTTGGGGCGGTCGTCGCTCCTGCCGCCACCGTCCCTGTGGTCGTTGTCCCTGCGCCGCAACCGCCGGTCCTGCCCCGGCCCCGGTGGCTGGAGACAGGCCCGGCGATCTCCCAGATGCCGCACATCCCCGGAACATCGAGATCGACACCGCTCGCGCCGAGCCGATCCGCAAGGGCACGAACCGGTGCGGGGCCGTCGTCCGGGGTGCCCCCCTGGTGGTGCGGCCCATCCAGCCCGTCCTGCTGATCGAGCCCGTCCAGCGAGTCCAGTACGTCCAGCACCGCCGAGGCCACGGTGCGACACCGGATCTCGCCGAAACTGCGGCCGTTCCCCGGGTCCTGCGCCTGGCTGACCCCTGGAGCCCGGACCGTCGTCAGCGGCTGGTGACCTTCACGGGTGAGAGAGGAGAGCCGTGCGCACAGATCGGACAGACCCTCCCGCGCAGGGTCGTCGTCCGCCAGGTACACCACGACGCTGTCGCGGCGCGCGAACGCCTGCGGATGGGCGGGACATTTCAGCGCACGCTGTTTCGCTGCTGCGCGAAGCTCCGGTGCCCGGATGAGGTACTCCGCCAGGAGGGGTACGACCCGTAGCGCTCCGTGGAAGGACAGGTCGAGGTACCAGCGTTCGAGGGCGGCGGGTCGTGCGGCCGGGGAGGCCGTCCGCCACCGCCACCAGTGGGCGTCGGCGTCCACGGTCCCCGGAACGGTGACCACCCGATCGCCCGCACGTGGGGAGGTGCCCGGCCGCGAGCTGTCGAGCACGTCGTCCTCCGTGGCGGTACGGGTCAAGGGCCGACCATCACCGTCACAGCGGCCCAGCCACAGCAGCCCGTGCTGTTCCGCGATCACCCACCAGTCCGGCTCGGGGGAGAGAGCGGCCTGCAGGGCGGCGGTGAGCGCGCTCCTGCTGCGTGGCGGCTCGGGTGCGGGCACCGGCCCGGAGAGCGGGTGGCCGACCTCCGGCGCGTCAGGGCCGAGCTCCGCCGGTCGCCGCCCGGTGAGCTCCTCTGCGCTCCACCAGGTGGCGTACAGCACCTGGGCGAGGGCCTCGCGGTTCCGGGCGGCCGTGGCGAGCCGGCCGGGCCCGGTGGTGGCAATGCGCCAGGCCGCCTCCAGGTCGTGCAGGCACTGATCCCGGGGCGTGCCGCTCATGTCAGGCACCCGGCAATCTCCTCGGTCAGACCGGTGACCTCGGCGATCAGTGTCCGGGCCTCGCGCAGCAGCCCCGAGGTCCTCTCCCGAGCCGGTGGTCCGTGATGGGAGCTGAGCTCCAGACCGGTCTGGGCCACGCGCACCGTCGCGGCGAGGGCGGTCCTTCGGGCGAGCGTGTTGACGGCATCCGGCCGGAGTCCGGCCGCGTCCCGATAGGCGGTGAGCAGGGCGACCGCCGAGGGCGGGAGCAACCGGGACACGCAGGACAGCGGGCGCGTCGCCGGGCGAGGCACCCCGGAACCGTCGGCGAGCAGGAGGTCCGCGAGGGCCCAACCCAGGTCGACGGCGGGATCACCGAGGCCGGCCAGTTCCCAGTCGAGGAGATACCCGCGCAGGACGCCGCTCCCCGGGACCCTTCCGAACCACAGATTGCGTTGCGTGAGGTCGTGATGGACCAGGCACACCGCCGTGTCGTCGCCGAGCTCGACCACCGCCTCCCGCAACGCCCGGTCCCGGGCGACGGCTGCGACGACGGCGGCTGTGTCGGGGGCGAGGTCCGCGACGAGTCGTCGGTGTCCGTGGCTGCCCAGGCCTTGGCACCACTCCCGCACCAGCAGGAGCAGCGACGGCTCGATCGCCCGCGGCAGGGGAAGGCCCGCGGTCGATCGGTGCACACCCGCGAGCATCGTCCCCAGGACGCCGGCAGCGTCGGCCGGATCCTGCGTCCTGGAGTCTCCCGGCGGTCCCGAAGATCCCAGGTCTCCGAGGACAGCATCCAGGTCCCCGGGGACAGCATCCAGGTCTCCGAGGACGAGGGGGGCCCGCTCGTCGAGAAGGTGGGCGGGGGGCAGGACCTCACGGAGCGGGGGAAGGTGCACCGCGAGACGGTGCACCAGACGCTCCCGGTCGAGCCCCGGCCGGTCCGGTGTCTCGAACTTCACCACCAGGGCACTCGCGGGCGTTCCCACCCGCCGGACGAGGTGACTGCAGCTCAGGTCGGAGACACTCGCCGCGGCGGCGTCCGCGGGACGGAGTACTCCCCAGCGGACCAGCGCCTCCGGCAGCGGCGACGGACGGAATTGCGCGGCCGCTGCCGAAGCCGGGCAGAAGATCATCGAACGCCGTCAGGCCGTGTACGGGGAATAGCCGTACGCCGAGCTGTCCGGGTACCCGGGGAGTGTCTGCTGCGGTCCACTCACGGGGTAGCCGCCCACGGGGGAGACCATCTGCAAGGCCACCTGGACGACGGCCTGGGCCGCGGCGTGTACGGCGGCCTGCAGGGGAGTCAGCCCGGGGACCTGCGGGGTGGTGGGGTTGGCCGGGGTGGGGGCGCAGGTCGGCACGCA
>CAZOWW010000060.1:0-33800 GCA_964583765.1 uncultured Kineosporiaceae bacterium | reverse complement strand
TCCTGCTGGCGGCCACCGGGACACTCGGCCCGGCCAGCCTCCTCTGCCTGTCCGCCGCCCTCTTCGCGGTGGCCCTGACCGGGCTGAGCCTGGTCGTCGAGGGACGCCGCCGGGGCACCGATCGCCTCGCCACGACGCTGGTCTACGCCAGCTTCGCCCTCGCCGTGATCCCGCTGCTCTCCGTGACGGTGACCGTGGTGCAGAAGGGCTCGGGCGTGGTGAACGACACCTTCCTGAGCCACTCGATGCGCAACGTCGGCCCGCGGGACGCCGGGGGCGGTGTCTTCCACGGCATCATCGGCACGCTGGAGCAGGCCGCGATCACCAGCGTGATCGCCATCCCGATCGCCCTGCTGGTGGCGATCTACCTGGTCGAGTACGGCCGCGGCCGGCTCGCCCGGCTGGTCACCTTCTTCGTGGACGTGATGACCGGCATCCCCTCGATCGTCGCCGGCCTGTTCGTGTTCACGGTCTGGGTGCTCACCCTGCACCTGCACCGTGAGGGCTTCCCGGCCGCCCTGGCCCTGACCATCCTGATGATCCCCACGGTGGTCCGCAGCACCGAGGAGATGCTCAAGCTGGTGCCCCACGAGCTGCGGGAGGCCTCACTGGCCCTCGGCGTGCCCAAGTGGCGCACCATCCTGCGGATCGTCCTGCCCACCGCGCTGCCCGGCATCATCACCGGGATCATGCTCGGGGTGGCCCGGGTCATCGGGGAGACCGCACCCCTGCTGCTGCTCATCGGCGGCACGGACTCGATCAACACCGACCCGACGACGGGCCCCCAGTCGGCCCTTCCGCTGATCATCTTCGACCAGGCCGGGCGCCCGCAGCCCCAGGCCATCGCCCGCGCCTGGGGCGCCGCGCTGGTCCTGATCTCCCTCGTCATGATCCTCAACCTCGCGGCACGCCTCGTGGCGCGCCTCACCCGAGTTCGCTGACCGGAGGGCAGCCCAGCCATGGCCAAGCGCATCGACATCTCGGACCTCAACGTCTACTACGGCAACTTCCTCGCCGTGGAGGGCGTGTCGATGGTCATCGAACCCCGCACCGTGACCGCCTTCATCGGGCCCTCCGGTTGCGGCAAGTCGACCTTCTTGCGCACCCTCAACCGCATGCACGAGGTGATCCCCGGTGCCCGGGTGGAGGGGAAGGTGGTCCTCGACGGCGAGGACATCTACGGGCCCGGGATCGACCCCGTCAACGTGCGGCGGACGATCGGGATGGTCTTCCAGCGGCCCAATCCGTTCCCCACGATGTCGATCTTCGACAATGTGGTGGCCGGCCTCAAGCTGCAGGGCCGGCATCCCCGCGCCGAACTCGTCGAGATCGTCGAGCGGTCCCTGCGCGCGGCGAATCTGTGGGACGAGGTCAAGGACCGCCTGGACAAACCCGGTGCGGGGCTGTCCGGCGGTCAGCAGCAGCGCCTGTGCATCGCCCGCGCGATCGCCGTCGAGCCGCAGGTGCTCCTGATGGACGAGCCCTGCTCGGCCCTCGACCCGATCTCCACCCTGGCGATCGAGGACCTCATCGAGGAGCTCAAGACCCGCTACACGATCGTGATCGTCACCCACAACATGCAGCAGGCGGCCCGGATCAGCGACCGGACGGCGTTCTTCAACCTCGTGGCCACCGGTCGGCCCGGCCGACTCGTCGAGATGGACGACACCGCGCGGATCTTCAGCAACCCCGGCGAGAAGGCCACCGAGGACTACATCTCCGGCCGCTTCGGCTGACGCCCCGCCTCGGCCGTCGGGCCGAGCCCGGTGGAACGGGCCGGCCCGCACGAGTCGGCCCTGCGCCGCCCCGCAACCCCGCAGCTGCGGCCCTACCCGAGGCGGCTCAGGAGGACACCGGCGCCGTAGCAACCCGCGGCCAGCAGGGCGGTACCGGGCAGGGTGACCAGCCAGACCACGACGATCCGCCGCAGCACCCGCAGACGTGGCGCCCGCCGCCCGCGGGCGGCCGAGCCGGCCCCGGCGATCGAGGCGGTGATCGTGTGCGTGCTGGACACCGGCACGGTGAACACGTAGGACGTCAGGTAGAGCAGGGCAGCCGCGGTGGTCTCGGCGGAGAAGCCGGTGACCGGATCCACCTGCACGACCCGCCGACCCAGGGTGCGCATCAGCGGCCGGCCGCCGGCCCAGGTGCCCAGGCCGAGCATCAGCGCCACCGTCACCTTCACCCACAGGGGCAGACCCGATCCCGGATCGTCACCGGCCGCGACCAGCGCCAGCACCACCACCCCCATGGTCTTCTGGCCGTCCTGGAGGCCGTGCCCCAGGGCCATCGCCGAGGCCGAGACGGTCTGGGCCACCCTGAACCCCCGCAACCCGTTGGCGTGGGTCGCGTGCGCGAAGACGGCGAGCAGCAGCCGGAGCAACAGCCAGGCGAGCAGGAACCCCACCACCGGGGAGGCGAGCAGAGGCAGGACGACCTTGTTGGCGACCACCGACTGGTCCACCTGGACACCGGCGGCGAGGGCCGCGCCGGCCAGCGCACCCAGCAACGCGTGCGAGGACGACGAGGGCATGCCGCGCCACCACGTCACCAGGTTCCACGCCGTGGCCGCGAGGAGCGCCGCGAGCACCGCGCCCAGGCCCAGGTGGTCCCGGGTCGGGGAGACGATCTCGCTGCCCACGGTGTGCGCGATGCCCTCGCCGAAGAGCGCACCCACCACGTTGAGCACCGCGGCGAGCGCCAGGGCGCGCCCCAGGGTGAGCGTGCGGGTGGTGATCGAGGTGGCCACGGCGTTGGCCGCGTCGTGGACCCCGTTCGTCCAGGCGAACACGAGCGCCAGGACGACCACCAGGAACAGGGGAGGCTGCACGCTCAGCTCTCCTTGACGACGATCGTCTCCAGCACGTGGGCGACGTCCTCGAAGGCACACATCGTGCGGCGCAGCCCGTCCGCGACCGCGTCGAGCCGGTAGAGGCCCTGGAAGTCCCGGGCCGTGGAGGCCACCTCGGCGACGAGCCGCCGGTGCACCAGGCCCGACTCCTTGTTCAGGCGGGTCAGCTCGACCCACACCGCCGACATCGCGCGCATCCGGGTCACCCGCGGCATGGCGCCCAGGGTCAGATCGGCGGAGCGCGAGATCAGGTGCACCTGGTCGGTGACGGCCTTGGGCAGCTCGCCCAGGCGCAACAGCGCGACCTGATCGATCACCGCGTCGATCTCCCGGGAGCACGACCGCAGGGCCCAGGCGAGCCGGTAGACGTCGACCCGGTCCACGGGTGTCACGAACGCCCCGGCGAGCGAGCGCAACACCCCGTGCGTCGCCGCCTCGACGGCCTGGTCCTCCTCGCGCATGCGCTGGGCGATCGCCTCACGTGCCGGCTGGTCACTGCCGAGCAACTCGGCCAGCAAACGGGCGCCCGACACCAGATGACCGGCCAGCTCGACGAACTGGTCGACGAATCGATGTTCGCGCTGACGAAGCCGGAACCGCACCTGCACTCCCCTCACCCGGGCAGCGGGACGGCCACGAGCCGGGACCGCTGCGACTGGCACCAGGACAGGCGGGCGCGGGGTGACCCCTGAGATCCTACGGCAGGGACCACCGCCGCCCCGGCCACAGACGTCTGCCGCGCACGGAACCTCCCCGCGAGCCGTCAAGGGACGTCCCCCGCCCGTCGACATCCTCAAGGTGGACGACCCCAGGGCGAACGACGAGACCGGCGGACCCCGGGCGCAGGACCGGGCGCTGGAGACCCTGCTCGGCCAGGACCCCCAGGCCTGGGTGCTGGCCCTGGGCGACGACGGGTTCCGGGTGCCGCTGCCCGCGCGCGCGGAGCTGAACGGCCTGCGGACCGTCCCCCCGCCCCCGGACCGGGCGACCATGGTGGATCTCGTCGTCCCCGAGGACCAGATGGTGGTGGTGCTCACCTGGGAGCGGGCCCGGCGTCTCGGCAGCGCGGTGGCGCTCGTGCACACCCTCGCTGACCCGGCCACCTCCACGACCCTGGCGATCCTCGACCTTCGGCACCGCTTCGGCGTCTGGCTGGGGCTCCTCGCCAAGGTCGACCCATCGCCGATCGCGGACGAGGAGGCGACCGACGGCCTGGCCCGCGGAGCGCTCTTCGTGCCCCGCCGTCCCCGCACGGCCACCATGACCACCAACGGGCATGCCGTGATCCTCGAGGTGGACGACCGGGTCGAACGCATGCTCGGCTGGCGACCCGAGCAGATGGTCGGCATGCGCAGCCTGGACTTCGTGCACCCGGTGGACCACCCGCGGGTCATCGCCGCCTGGTTGGAGATGCTCTCCACCCGCAACAGCAATCGTGTGCGGTCCCGGTACCGCTGCCAGGACGGCACCTGGCTCTGGATCGAGAGCGAGGGCGTCCTCGAGGACGTGCCCGACCTGGAGGGAGCCAGGGTCATCCGGCACATGACCGACATCTCGGACGAGATGGCCGCGCACGAGGAGGTCCGCCATCGCGAGGAACTGTTCCGTCGGCTGGCCGAGTCGCTGCCGGCCGGTCTGGCGCAGATCCGCCCCGACCGCTCGGTCGTGTACGCCAACAGCCGGTTGAGCAGCGTGCTCGGCACCCCCGACGAGGGCGGCCTGGACGCGCGGTTCACCCGGCTCGTCGACACGGATCGCGCGCGGTTCGCCCAGGCGCTGGCGGAGGTGCTGACCGACGAGGTCGACCGTCGGCTGGAGGTGCGGGTACTCACGGGCGACGACGGGATCACCACCACCTGCCTGGTGACCCTGGTGGCCTTGGCGGAGCACAACGCCCCTGCGGGCGCGCTCGTCACCGTCGAGGACATCACCGAGAGCGCGCATCTACGCGAGCAGCTCCGGATCCGCGCCACCCTCGACCCGCTGACGGGCTGCCACAACCGTTCCTCGATCATGGTTCGGCTGGAACGGTCCCTGCGGGACGGGATGGGAACCGCCGTGGTCTTCGTCGACCTCGACCACTTCAAGAAGGTCAACGACGCCTACGGGCACGCGGCCGGGGACGAGCTGCTCGTGCAGGCCGCCCGCTGCCTGAGCGCCGGGACACGCGCCGACGACACCGTCGGGAGAATCGGCGGGGACGAGTTCCTCGTGGTCTGCCGGGGCGTGGACGATTCCGATCAGGCCCTGGCCGTCGCACGCAGACTTGCCGACGGACTGCGGGTCGAGGTCGACCTCCCCGGCGAACCAGGGACCGACCCGCGGCGGGTGGCCCTGCACGGCAGTGTCGGCGTCGCACTCGCCGCCCCCGGGATCACCGCCGATGAGCTCATCGCGCACGCGGATGCGGCGATGTACCGGTCGAAACGCCAGGGGGACGGCCGGCCGGTGCTGTACGAGGCGTCCTGACCCGCGAGGCCGACGCCGCACGCGACCCCGCATCCAGCCGATAGGCGACTCATCGGGCGACCGGGACCCGTGTCCCACGAATGGCCCAGGTGCGCGATGCGGTGGATCGGGAACAATGGAGGGCGAGGACCTGTTGGTCCACCGTGGTGACACCCTTCGGGGTCGCACCAGGCGTCGGGTCGTGGCAGCCCCGGGTCCCATCTGAAGCCGCTTCGAGCGGCCTGTGCGCCGTGAGGCGCTCCCGGCCCGACGCCTCACCTTTCTTCTCGCCCACCGGAACGTCCGTCGGACGACCACGGCGTCAGCCAGGCACGGGAACAAACGTCAGTTGAGCGCCCCGGACCGCCAGAGATCACCGGCCGCGAGGAGTTCCGTCCCGGTGCGGGCCAGGTCCGCCGCCTGACGGGTCAGGCGATCGGCCTGCTCATGGTCGATCATGGAGTCGGCCTGCACCGCCCAACCGGTCGCGACCACGCGGCAGAAGGACCCGGCGCGCTCCAGCGCGACAGCGAGATCACCGGAGAACGCCCCGGCCAGGATCGCGTCGGCCAGGGTCCGCACCTCCGCCGGCCCGGGCGGGGTGGCCACGCCGGCGACCGCCTCGTCCACGGGGGCACGGTGCCGCCCGGCGTCGAAGGCGAGGGCGACCTGCTCCGCGTCCCGCTGGATCCCGGCCCGGAGTGCGTACAGGCGCCACAAGGCCCCCGGCAGGGTGTCCGCCGGCCGGTCCGACCAGAGGCCGGCGATCTCGTCGAGCCCGTGCTCGTCCGCGAGTGCGATCAGCCGTGCGGTCTCCTGCGGATCGGAGGTCGACCGGGCGTGGTGGACCAGCGCAGCCGCGGTCGTGTGCGCCGCGTCGATGCGGGCCGCGGGATCCGTGCCACCCGGCTGTTCCTCCAGGGCCCCGGCACCCGGCATCACCGGCCGGTGCGGACGGCCACTCCGCCCGTACCGGTCGTCGTACGCCCCACGACCCACCATGTCTCCATCGTCGCATCTCACCCCCGTGTGTGTGGACCCTCACCAAGAGTGGACATCGCCACTGTTTCGCGCGCACCATGGGCGAGCAACGCCAGGACGGGCCTCTGCCCCAGGACGGGCGAACACGCCGGGAGAGGCCCCCGCCGCAGGCCCGCCGGGTGGTACTTCCCGGTCGGCGTTGCGCTCCTGTTGAGTGACTGTGGAACCCCGGTCAAGCACCTCCGGCACACTGCCCCCACACCATCGGGACGAACGCGCCCGCACACGGGTCGCCGGAAGGTCCGCGCCCGCAGGGGGCAGCCGATGGCATGGGCGGGTTTGTCGGAGGAGGCGGGCAGGATGGCGGAACGGATTCCGGTCTTCGTGTATGCGGGAGATCCGATCTCCCAGGCGGGGGTGGCGGCCCAGCTACGGCAGCGGCCGGAGGTGTGCGTGCTCGCCCAGACCGAGCTCGACCAGGCGGCGGTGGCCGTGATCGTGGCCGACACGGTCGACGACGAGACCCTGCGCGTGCTGCGAGCCATCCAGCGTGGAGGCGTCCCGCGCACCATCCTCGTGGCCACCACCCTCGACGAGTCCTCCGTCGTCGCCGCGGCCGAGGCCGGCGTGGCCGCCCTGATGCGCCGGGGCGAGGCGACGCCCGAGCGCATGGTGCACGTCATCGGCCGGGTGCAGGCGGGCGAGGCCGAGGTCCCCGCGGATCTCCTCGCTCGGCTGCTGCACCAGGTCGGACGGCTGCAGCGCCAGGTACTGGCCCCGCGCGGCCTCAACTTCAACGGGCTCACCGAGCGCGAGGTCGAGGTGCTGCGGCTCGTCGCCGAGGGCCTCGACACCAGCGAGATCGCCCGCCGGCTGTGCTTCAGCGAGCGGACGATCAAGAGCACCCTGCACGACGTGACGACCCGCCTGCAGCTTCGCAACCGCGCGCACGCCGTCGCCTACGCCGTCCGCGAGGGCCTGATCTGATCCAGGATCCGTGGCACCACTCCGACCACCACGACGCCGGGACCGCCGCACTTGACCTGGCGGCCCGCCGTGCTCACGCTGACCTCTGTCGGCTCCCACAGCGAGGAACACGATGACCAAACTCACCCCGCTGGAGATCTACGAGGTCGCGCGCCAGGCCGGGTTCTCCTCCCACGACGCCGTGACCTGGACGGCGATCGCCCTCGCCGAGTCCGGCGGCAACACCGAGGCCCACGCCACGCACGGCGAGGACTCGCGGGGACTGTGGCAGATCAACGTGCGACCGGGCGTGCGCAGCAACACCTGGGGTGACCTCTACGACCCCCTGACCAATGCCCGCGCCGCCTTCGAGGTCAGCCACAGCGGTCGCACCATGCAGCCGTGGACGACGACCCACACCTCGGTGCTCGGCACCGCCCGCGACTACCACCGCTACCTCGGGGAGGCCGAGTCCGCCGCCTCGCACGCCGGGTCGGGCTCCCCCCACTCCGGCTCCGCGGAGACCACGTTCGTCCTCGACGCCCACGGCTCCAGCCAGGAGGTCACGCTCGACATGTCGTCCGATTCCAGCACACACGACGTGCGGCCCCTGTCGGACGCCAAGTTGGTGGACACCTTCGGCGCGCCGCGACCGGGCGGGCGCACCCACCAGGGCATCGACATCTTCGCCGACCGCGGCACCCCGATCCACGCGGTGGCCTCCGGGACGATCGTCAAGGGCTTCCAGAACGACCTCGGCGGGGTCGTCGTGCGGATCCAGGGCGACGACGGGCGGTTCTACTACTACGCCCACCTCAAGGAGGGGAGCGTCGACGGCCTGCACGTGGGTCAGCACGTCTCCGTCGGGGACGTCATCGGCCAGGTCGGCAACACCGGGGACGCCTCCACGACCTCCCCCCACCTGCACTTCCAGGTCGAGGAGAACGGTCACTGGCTCGATCCCTACAACTTCCTCAGCCCGCTGCCGGACCCCGACACGCTCACGGCCGCGGACACCGGCACCGGGACAGGAACGGGAAGCACCGTGGACAACACCGACCCCTACGCCATCGACAGCGGCTCGCACGCCGGGGACGTCGACAGCGACCATGACGGGCTCACCGACCAGTTCGAGCAGATGTACCACACCGACCCGCACCTGGCCGACAGCGACCACGACGGGCTCACCGACTCGTTCGAACTCATGATCAGCCACACCGACCCGCTCTCCGCGGACAGCAACGCGGACGGGATCCCGGACGGCGTCGAGTACACGACGGGCGGAACGTCCGGGCACAGCGCTCTGCTCACGGCCACGGGGCTCAGCGGCGCTTCGGGACTCACCTCGACGACGGGCACCGGCCAGAGCACCCTGCCGTCGCTGAACGCGCTGCCCGCCGACGGCACCGACCCGACCGACGGCCACACCGACGTGATCGGAGGCTCGGACGGCCTCGGCGGCAGCTCCGACAGCACCGCAGGCTCGATCCCGACCATGGCCGCCGCGCCGGTGGAGGACGATCTGCACGGGGCCGGTCTCGACCACACCGATCACCTGGACGGCAGCACCCACAACTGACCTCGCCACCGGGGCACCGGTCAGAGCGTGGCCGCCACGATGCCCTCGCAGCTGCGCGTGACCCCGCGGGCGGCCTGGGCGAATCGCCGGTCGGCCAGCGGGGACTCGGCCAGCCGCTGCCACCGCGCCAGTGCCTCCAACGCGGCGCCCCGCACGGTGTCCGGCGGGGAGTCCAGGGCCAGACCCAACCGCACGGCCGCGGCATGCCCGGCGGCCCCGAGCAGGCGTTCCATCTCCTCCAGGTAGCGCGGCGGCACGTCCACCGTCCCGGAGCGGATGTCGTCGAGCAGGCGCACCTCGGTGAACTCGTGCGCCGAGGCGATGATCTCCTCGCAGCCCGCGGCGAGCGCCGCCCCCTCGGCGCAACCGCCGCTCGCGACCACCGCGCGCAGGGCCGAGAGCGCGGAACGCGCCTTGAGCAACCGGCTGCGCTCGGCGAACTGCGAGGCCAGCACCATCCGCAGCTGCTCCAGCCCGCTCGTCCGCACGAGGAGCTGCGAGGCCTCGAGTGCCGTGCGCACGCCGTCCTGCCGCACCGCACGCACCATCATGCGCAGGCCGAACAGGCCCAGTCGCTCCAGCAGATGCCGGCGTTCCAGCGGGGTGACGTCCAGGTGCACGTCCTCGCGCCCGACGCGGTCGGCAGTCAGGAGCAGTTCCTCGACCACCGCGGGCGGAGCCGCCGCCAAGCGGTACAGGGCCCGGAACTCCTCCTCGCGCAGGGTCGTGCCCGCCTGACCGAGCAGACCGGCCACCGGCACCACGATCGGGCAGAGCCGGTGCAGCCGGCTGTCCGTCTCGTACCTCTTGGCGATCCGGGAGGCCACCTCGAGGGCGTCCCGGCGGCTCGACCCGATCTCGTCGGCCCGCGAGAGCACCCCGACCGCGTTCAGCGGTGTGCCGCGCGCGAGCTCGTCGTCGTGGAAGGCCTCCAGGAACCGCACGTCGCTGGCGTGGGTGTGCTTGAGCAGGTAGATCACGGCGTCGGCCACCGCCGGGCGATCGTCCTCCTCGTCCGCGGACAGGGCCACGACCGTGCGCTGCGAGACGTCCGTGGAGAGCGACCCGATGCCCGGGGTGTCGATGAAGGTCATCTCCCGCAGCCGGGACGACGGCCACCGCACCTCGAGATGCTCCACCCGCTCGGGCGGGACGCCGAGATCGACCTCGAGCGAACCGTCGTCGCGGCGGAAGGGCCGCGGGATCGGCTCGCCGTCCTGCCCGTACACCAGAACCCGGGCGACGTCCCCCCGCACGTACCAGGTGACGATCTTGGTGCACTCCCCCGCGTCGGTCGCCGCGAGCTCCTCGCCCAGCAGGGCGTTCAGCAGGGTGGACTTGCCGGCCTTGACCCGTCCGGCCACGGCCACCCGCAACGGCTCGGACAACCGGCGCAGGGCCTCGTCCAGCCGGGCGTGCGAGTCCGGATCGAGCGCCCGGTCCCGGGCCGCCCGCAGCAGGACGTCGACCGGGCGCGTCAACGTGTCACTCACCAGCGCTGCCCCCTGCCGTCCGGCGCCGGACCGGGCCCACCCCGGCCGGGAGCCGGCGCGGGTCGGACCGCCCCGGTCGTGGGCGCGGGCAGCCGGTGCAGCTCCTGCCCCAACTGGCCGAGAGCGCTGTCACGCGCGGCGAGCTCCCGTGCGCGGGCCGCCCGGGCCTCGTCGTCGAGACCGGCCAGCCGCTGTGCGTTCTCCAGGGCCCGCTCCGAGGACAGGTGCAGCACCTTCGCCCGGGAGGTGAACTCGTCCCGGAGGTTCCGCTGGATCGTGCGCAGCGAGTCGCGGCACTCCTTGGTCAAGACGAACGACACCGACTCCAGGTACCGGCGGGCCTCGTACTTGGCCTGCTGCCGCCGCTGCAGGAGCTGCCGTTCCCGCTCGTCCTTGAGGATCTTGCGGCCGAGCCACAGGCCCGCACCCACGGAGAGCGGTGCCACGCTGATCATCGCCAGGGTGCCCAGCGGCGCGAGCCACCCGAAGGCCATCATCGGCACCAGGGTGGCCGAGCGACCCACGAAGACCATGCGCGCCGCACTCCCGCCCGCGCGCTCGTCCACCGGCCGGAGAGTGACCCCGCGCAGGCTGTCCAGCGGCGGGGTGAGCCCGAAGTCCAGCGGCTGCGCGGACTCCAGCATGAACGAGGACGCCACGTCGGTGGCCAGCTCGTCCGCCCGCGCGTTGAGCAGGTCGTAGTTCGCCGTCATCACCTCGACCACCTGGCGCTCCAGCCAGGTGCCGATGTCGTTCCACATCTGGGCCGGGTCACCGGAGTCCACGACCTCCTCGACGTCCCGCACCAGCTGACGGAAGTTCTCCTGCAGGTGGAACTCCACGTCGGCCACCAGGTCCTGGACCCCGTCCGCGAGCGCCTGCTGCCAGGAGGACGACGAGGAGACCAGCCGCCCGGTCCGCTCGTGCTCCGCGGCCAGCCGCTCGGTGACCTTGGCCTGTTCCTGGGGGCTGGCCAGGATCTCCCGCTCGGCGACCAGGCCCGTCCGCAGTTGCGTGCGGGCGAACTCCATGTCCCGGGCGGCGGCCTCGACGGCCGAGCCCACCCCCCGCTGCACGACCTGCGTACCGAGCCAGCTGAACAGCTGCGGGAACCCCGACTCGGCATTGAGCTGCGGGAACCGCTGCGCACGCAGGCGCAGGAAGGAGGAGACCGGCAGGATCGGGATGTCGATGCCCGCCCGGTACAGGTGCTGCTGGTTCAGCTCGGCGATCCTGCGCCAGTGCGGGTACAGGTCGATCTTGGTGATCACGCAGGCGACGTTCGTGCAGCGGCTCATCGCCAGGCGCAGGAAGTCCACCTCGGCGGCGGTGAGCTCCTGGGACGCGTCGGTCACGAAGAGCACCCCGGCCACCTCGCGCAACGCACCGAGCGTGGCCGCACCGTGAGCGCTGTCGAGACCGCCCACCCCGGGAGTGTCGACGAAGGTCAGCCCGCTGGCGAGCAGCCGGTGCGGGAGGAGGACCTCGACGGACCGGACCCGCCGACGGCGGTCCGGGTCCCCGGCCTCGCTGACGTACTCGGCGATCCGCTCCAGCGGGATCTCCACGCTGTCCCGACGGTCGACGTCCTCGAGGCTGCCGGGGCTGCGTCCTCCCGGACCGAGCCCTGTCCCGGGGGCGCCCTGTCCGAAGCCCGCGCCGGGGCCGCCGGGGCCCCCGAAAGCACCAGGACCACCGAAAGCACCAGGACCGCCGTAACCGCCCCCGGGACCTGCTGGCGCCCCGGTCGGCCACGGACCACGCGGCCCCGCCCCACCCGGGTCCGCACCGCCCCACATCGAGATGCCTGCGCCGGCCGTCCCGTCCGGGCCCTCCCCCGAGACCGCCTCCCGGTGGGCGAGCGCTCTCGCGGGCTTGCCGTACCGCACGAGCGTCGGCACGGCCGTCACGATGTCGGCGTCCACGGGACACACGTCCGCGAGCAGCACGGCATTGACCAGCGTGCTCTTGCCGCGCTTGAACTCACCCACGATCGCGATGCCCAGTTGCTGCGTGGCCAGGCGTTCGCGGGCCGCCTGCAGGTGCTTGCTCAGATCGGGGCGGTTCTCCTGCCGGGCCACCTGAGCCCCGGCCACGAGCGCGGCATCGGCCCGGCGCAGCGAGCCCGAGGCCTCGCTCGCGACCGCGTCCTCCACGGGGAACTCGGCTCCGGCGTCACGGTTCTGCCCGTCCGATCCCCGCAGCCGGGGTCGGGCAGGCGGTCGCGGGGCCTGCCGCTGAGCCTGCGGAGGTGCCTGATCGGGGAACAGGTCCCGTTCCACGAGGGGTTCCGGCGGAACCGCGGGCGGGACAGGAACACCCGAAGTGGGGGTCGGGACCGGGAACCCCGAGGTGAAGGGGACCCCGGATGTGGCGCGGACCCCGGGCGCCGGATCGAACAGGTCGCGCTCGACCGGCGGGTCCGCCGACACCCGCGGGATCGCGGGACGCTCGGCCGGATACGGCACCGGACCCGTCTGCGGTACTGGACCCGTCTGCGGTACTGGACCCGTCCGGGGCAGCGGACCTGCCTGCGGTACCGAGCCCGCTGGAGGTACTGGACCCGTCGGAGGCAGTGAACCGGACCGCGGTACTGGACCCGTCTGCGGTACTGGGCCTGCGTGGGGTTCTGGACCCGTCTGCGCCGCGCTTTCGAAGAGGTCGGGACGTTCTCCCGAGATCGGGTCGGACACTGGTGAGACATCGTCGCCCCACCGATCCGCAGCGTCCGGTGACGCCCCGGGCTCCGGTTCCTCGGTCCAGGTCGGCAGCGCCGGTTCCTCGGCCCACGCGGGCAGCACGGAGGACGCCCTCGCGACGGGCAGGGGTGCCGTGACAGGGCCGGGCGGCGTGGTGGCCACTCGGTCGGGCACCGCCGGCCCCTCCGGCTCGGCGGAGGGCCGCTCATCAGGTACTGCGGACGGCCGCTCCTTCGGTACGGCGGACGGCTCCGGCCCACGCCAGGGCGAGAACTCGACCGATTCCGGACGGCTCCACGGGAACGGTTCGGAGGAGGCGCCTGCGGTCCCGACCGGTTCCGGCCGATCCCCGGGCGCCTCACGAGGCCCTGGCTGCGGCTGATGCCATGCCTGCGCTCCGGGCGGCTGGTGTCGCGGCTCCGGCCCGGCCTGCTGGTGCCGCGGCTGCACCTCAGGCGGCTGCCGCTGTCCCGGCCAGGATCCTTCCCCGAGCTCCTCACGAGGACCTGGGCGCTGCTGGTGCCACGGCTGCGCGTCGGGCGGCGGCAGTCCCGGCCACCCCGGGACCGCGGGTGGTTCCTCCTCCCGCCGGGGAGGGTATGCGTGCTCGGGCGGGGGTTCCTGCCCCGAGGGAAGTGGCACCGCAGGAGACTCGGGCACCGCAGGAGGCACGGAGCCGTGCCGAGGAGTGCGGGGAGGACCGCCGGCTTCTTCCTGCTCCGGCCGGGAGTACGGAGGGCCGGGCCGGACCAGCCCAGAGGCCGGGCGGCCCGGGAACCACGGCCCCGGAGCGGGCACGGGCCCGTCCGGCTCCGGGGCCGACGCCGGGTGCTCGGGCAACAGGACCGGAAGTTCCTCCGTCGGCGTCATCGCCGCGGGGTCCGACTCCCGTTGGGCCCTGCGCCACGACTGGAGCCGGCGCCGGAGCGGTGGTGGAGCAGCGGCAGCCGACTCAGCCGCAGCGGCAGCGCCACCCGCTCCGGCATCGTCGCGCGTCGTGCCCGGGGCGGGGTCACGACGGCCGGGATCGATCCACGTCGGCTCGCCCGCACTCGGCAGAAGCTGCGGTGGTGCCGGAGTCCAGGGAGCCCCGAACGCCCCGCCCGCCGGCACATCGGCCCGCAGCGCGGTCGGGCCCCCGGCAACACCGGGCGGCTCTCGACGGGAGGCAGTCGGATCCGTCGGCGCGAGCGAGGACCAGGGCCCGGCGGGGCTTCCGGGGGACGCCGCGGGGACGTCGGCCTGCCACGGGGCGGGACCAGGAGGCGCCGACACGGGAGGAACCCACGGTTCCCGGGCCAACGGGGCCGATGAGCCGGTCCCGGGTGGGACAGGCATCTCGGGCGCAGGGAGAAACGGAACGGGCGTAGGCGGCTCTGCCGGCCCTGGTGGGGAGGACACGACCGGCGCGGGCGAGGAAGGCACAGGCGCGGGCGGGGCGGGCGAGGAAGGACCAGGCGGGGGTGGCGCCCACGGGGAGGAGGCATCCGGCGCGGGCGGCTCCGCCGGCGAGAACGCGGTCCCGGACGAAGTGACGGCAGGCCCGGACGGTGGCGGGCCGGACGGAACCGGAGCAGGCGGTTGCGGGGCGGACGGACCCGGAGCAGGCGGTTGCGGGGCGGACGGACCCGGGGCAGGCGGAGGCTGCGGTGAGGTCGCCGGCTGAGCGCCGGCCCCGGCGTCCTCGAACAGCAGGAAGTCGTCCCCGCCGGCCGCACCCGGCGACCGGCCGGCCGGATTCGCGGGCCGGTTCCCCGCGTCACCCGGCGTGTCGTCGAGCTCGTACCAGGCGCCCGGTGAGGATCCCGGCGCGGACGCAGGCGCCTGCCACTCCAGATAGTCGCCGCAGTTCTGGCAGAAATGGGCTCCGACCGGGTTGGCGTGGCCGCAGTTGCCGCAGTCCATCGCCACCACCTTCTCGCCAGAGCCGCTGGAGGCATTCTGGCAAATTCGCGCATTCGCCGGGCGGTGACCACGAGGACGATCGCTCGTCCAGCGCACCCGTTTCGGTCACGTCCGGCGCCGGACGTCGATCCCCGGTCGTCCCGAGAGTCACCTCGACGGCTGCGGTCCGGCCGAAGCCACCACAATCCACCCCGGCCACACCCGACACAAGCGGCCCCGACCGGAGCCACCGCACGGTAGTCTCAGCCCGCATCCGCTGGACCCAGGGGGCCCCGTTGGCCACGGTCATCTGTGAACACTGCGGCACGAGCAACACGAGGCCCGCTCGGTTCTGCCGCAACTGCGACTCGTTCCTCGACTGGACGGGCGTGCCCACGGACGAGGCGCCGCCGGCACCGTCCCCGCGCGGCCCCGCACCCGGCCCCGGCGAGTCGGGTCGAGCCGGCCAGGACCGGCAGGGTCAGGGGCGACCGGCCCCGGGCGGACCACGCCCGCCCTCGGGCCCCGGCGGAGACCGATCGAACCCCTTCCGAGCCGGCAGGATCACCGCGTCCGGCAGCGGCGAACGCCCGTGGCCCGGTGAGACCACGGGTCCCGGGGCAGGGCCGGGCTGGGGCGGGAACGAGCCACGCACCCCGTTCCGTCCGGCCGAGGACACCCCGTGGCCCCGTCCGTCCGTGCCGGGCGAGGACCCCGGCCCCTTCCCGGGGGCGGGGTACGGCGACGACCCCGCCTACCAGCAGGGAAGCGGATTCCAACAGGAGGACGGGGGCCGCCGGCCGGGGACGCCGCGCGCCGCGGACCCGGCCACCTGGCACGGTCACGCGGCCGACGGCCCCTGGTCTCCCGCTCCGCCCGGGCCGCAGCCCAACCCCCGGCTCGGCTGGCTTGCTACCGGTGGCGGCAGGCTGTGCCCGTCCTGCGGTACCACCTCGGACCGCGAACGCCGTTTCTGCCGTCGCTGCGGCAGCTGGTTGGGCGGGGGGACCGCCCCCCGGCTGCAGCGACGCAAGCTGCCCTGGTGGCGACGGTGGTGGCTGCGCTGGTTCGGTCGGGACGAGCGGGTCGGTGCCAGCCGCGCCTCACGCGCCGCCTACCGGCAGAGCCTCTCCCCGGTGACCCGGTTCTTCCGGTGGACGCTCGGCCTGGTGGCCCTGATCCTCGTCGTCCTCATGCTGCCCTTCACCGGAGTGCACCCGTACACGCGTGTCCACGACTACCTCGCGCATCTGCGGGGGTGGGACCGGGTGAAGATCCCCAGCAAGAACGTCGACAACGGGGCGAATCAGCGGCCCATACAGGACGGCAAGGCCTCCTACCTGGTCGACGGCATCCGCGATCGCGGCTGGTCGACCGACTGGACCCTGGGCAGTGCCGCGGGGGGGGTCCCCTGCGGGATGCTGACCCCACCGGGGCCCACGGTGACCGTCCACTTCCCCAGGGCGATGCGGATCCGGGAGGTGGGGGTCGAGGCCGGGTTGGCCGCGATCGACCGGTACCGCTCGGCCCAGTACCGCCCCCGCACCATCGAGCTCCACTGGTCGAACAACCAGTGCACCAGCCGGCAACTCGCCGACACCCCGGCGCTCCAGCGCTTCGACGCACCCGAGGCCACCATGACGTGGGTGATCGTGCGGGTGACGGACGCCTACGCCCCCCAGGCCAAGCCCACGAACGTGCTGACCATCGGCGAGATCACCTTCTGGAAGCGGTGAGCCGGGCGGGCACCGACCCACGCGGGCTCACTCGCAGGCCCCGGCTCATCCGCCGCCCGACCCCATGACCGGCGGGACCCGATCCGATCCAACGACAGATCCGATCCAACGGCGGAGTCCCACGATCGGCAGGGCCTCGCCCGCGAGATCACGACCCCGAGTGCCACACGTGGCAGTGGATGTCGGAGACGTTCGCCTCGATGTCCGCACAGCTCTGCTCTGCCTGGTCCTTGTCCGGGTAGGTGGTCATCGTGTTGAACGGCGGCTGGTCGGTCAGGAACAGGCCGATGCTGAGCTGCTTCGCGTTCGAGATGGCGAAGGCCAGGGTCCGGTAGCCCTGGCTGAGCAACAGGGTCTGCGCCGCGCCCACGGCGTCCTTCGTCTCCTGGCTCTCCGTGCCCGCCGGACCGGTCCCGGCCTGCGTGATCGGAGCATCCGTCATCAGGATGAAGTACTTGACCTGGGCGGTCCCCGCGCTGGCGGTGGCCGTCCCGGTCGTCTGACCGACCTGCTGGCCGGAGAGTGAACCCTGCTTGGTCGTCCCGGACCCCGTCGTCGCGGCGGCCGAGGTCGTGGGGCTCGTCGTCCCGGTGACGGTCGACGTGGAGGCACCCAGCGGGACGTCCACGCACGGTGCGTCGACCGGGTCCGAGGAGGAGTTCCCGGTGCCGCTCACCGCGACCACCTGCACGCAGGTCTTGCCGCCGGGGACGGTCGCCTGCACGGCGTCCTCACCGACATCGGCCGCGGCGATCTTTCGACCGCCCAGCAACACGAGGTGCTTGGTGTCGGCCACGCGCTTCCAGCTCACCGTGACCTGGCCCGGGCCCCCCACAACCGCCTTCACACCCTGGGGCGGGGGAAGGGCGTCGTCGAAACTGGTCGCACACTTCACCTTCGAGGGCAGTGGGGGTATGTCCTTGATGTCGTTGCGGAAGGCCTGCACCGTGTAGCAGGCCTTCGTCAGGGGCTTGTCGATCTTTACCTGCGTGGACAACCCCGGGGCCTTCACCTGGACGGCTTCACCCATCGGGTTGCCGGAGGTGGGGTCGACCCGTTGGACGGCGTAGACGTCCGTCCGGGGTGAGGCGGACCAGCTCACCTGCAGGGACGTCGGGCTGAGCGGGGCCACCACGACCTTGGTCGGAGGACTCGGCTGGATGTCCGTCTGGAGGGCACCCTTCACCTGGCTCGTCTTGACCAGCCAGGTGATACCGGCGACCAACCCGACGAGACCCAACACCACCAGCAGGGTGAGCAGCTTGGGCAGGACGGGCTTGTGCACGACCGCGCCGTCCACGACGAAGCCGCCCGCCGCGGTCACGTCCGCGGGGGTGAATGCCGGGACCGCGGGACCCACCGGGCCGCCGCCCCCACCACCGGCGAACGCGCCCGAGGCGGCACCGCTCACTCCCTGCCGCGCGAGCGAGCCGAGGAGCTGGCCGGCGAGGCCGCCCCCGACCGCCGAGGAGGCGGCCCTGCTCGCCCGGTTGCCTGCGGCCCCGGTGACCCGGCCCTTGACCGCGCCGGCCCCCGGCACGCCCGGAACCCCCGGCAGGTGGGGCATACCCGTCCCACCCCGCCCGCCCGCGCGCGTCCCACCGCCGCTGGGCAGACCGGAGTCGTCGGGAAGTCCGATCACCTGGAACGGCACGTGCTGGGGGGCACCACGCAGGAACGGCTTGCGCGGCCGTACCCGGATGCTCACGGGGACCGTGTTGCCGACCGGCACGGTCACCACCTCGGGCCGGACCAGGAACCCGAGCCGGTCGTCCTTGTCCATGCCGAAGAGCCGCATGGTGACCGGACCGTTGCCCCAGTTCGTGATGCGCAGGATGTGCCGGCCGGTCCAGCGCACCGACGAGGTCACCGGGATGATGCCCGCGTTGACCGTGAAGACGCGCCCGACCTCGAGCTCGCCCTCCTCGGCGACGCGCAGGCGCTCGTCCCGCTGGGAGACCACGCACACGGCGAAGGGCAGGGGCTCGGCGGTGGCCTGGGCATCCGGTGGCGGGGTGAGCTGCAGCGTGGCCGTGCCGTCGTCGTGGGCGTAGACCGGGACCTCGGGCGGATTCATGTTCCACCAGTCCTGGGGCAGGCCGTTCACGTGGAGCAGGTACGACTCGACGTAGCGGCCGGGATTGCGCACCTTGAGGGAGATCTGCACCTGGCCGCCGGGCTCGGCGCGCACCTCGACCGGGTCAAGGACCAGCTGGGGATCGAGGCCTTCCTCGTTCCCCTCGTCGGCGTCCGTCGGCGTGCTCACAGACCACCCCTCCCAGGCGGGAGCATCCTAGCGGCCCGCGCCCCCGCTGACGGCGGTTCGCGGAGGGTGCACCGATCCGGGACGTCGCGACGGCCCGCCGTGCGGGACCGCAGCGCACCGCTTCGAGGTCACGGCCTGCGGTGCCCGATCGGGCAGCCGTGGGGGCAGCCTCATCGGCCCGTTCCCGCACCCCGGGGCCGCTGCGGTCAAGAAGGACGGATGTCACCATCGAGGGGTGATCTCCGAGGTGGACGAGGCGCTGCGGGCGCTGATCCGTGGCGATGCCCTGCCCGGAACCGACGTCGACGTGGTCTTCGACGCACCGACCAAGGACTGGGCGGCCCGCCGCAACGCACCGACGGTGGACGTCTATCTCTATGACATCCGCGAGGACCTCAAGCGGCGCGCGCGGGGTCTGGTCAACGAGTTCGACAGCGCCGGACGGGTCACCGCCCGCAGCCTGCCACCGCGCTACTTCAAGCTCTCGTACCTGGTCACCGCCTGGACCCAGCGCCCCGAGGACGAGCACCGGCTGCTCTCGGCCCTGCTCGGCTGCTTCCTGCGCTACGACGCCGTGCCGGATCACCTGCTCAGCGGACCGGTCGCCGCGATGAACCTCGAGGTGCCGATCAGTGTGGGTCTGCCTCCGCCCGAGGACCGGGCCTTCGCCGACGTGTGGTCGGCCCTGGGCGGAGAGCTCAAGCCGTCGCTGGACATCGTGGTGATCGTGCCCACGGACACCGGCCAGCGGTACGCCGCCGGTCCGCCCGCGATGCGCCCGCCGTCGATCACGGTGGGGGGCCTCTCCTCGTGGCCGCCCAAGGAGACCCGCAACCCCCGACCGGCATGTTGACCGAACTGACCCGCCTCGAGAAGCGGGTGCGGGCCATGGTCGAGCTGCGCCGCAGCGACGACCCGGCACCGGACGATCCCTTCCGCGGGCTCTACCTCTCGGACGCCGTGGTCGACCACCTGCTGGAGGCCGGGCCGGACGACGGCACCGAGCCACCAGCTCCGTCCCGCCCACGTCTGGCGGCCCTGGCGGAGCGGGCAGGGTTGACCGAACTGGACGTGGCCCTGCTCCTGGTCGCGCTGGCCCCGGACGTCGACCGGCGTTTCGAGTCCCTCTACGCCTACCTCAACGACGACGTGAGCCGCCGCCGGGCCACGGTCGGGCTCGCCCTGGAGCTCGCCGAGGTGCCGGTCGCCTCCGCGGCGGCCCGGGCCCGGCTGCACCCCGGAGCGCCCCTGATCGATCGGCGGCTGCTGCTCGTGGAGGACCTCGACCGGCCGGTGCTCTCGCGTGCGCTGCGGGTGCCCGACCGGGTCGGGGCGCACCTGCTCGGGGACGACACCCCCGACGGCGTGCTCGGTGACATCGTGGTGTCCGCGGTGCCGCACCGCACCCCCACCGCCGACGACCTCGGCCGGGCGCTGCGGGACGGCGTGCGGCTGGTGTACCTGCGGGACCGCGGACGGCGCACCGCCGTCGCCACCGCGGTCGCGGCGTCCCGGCTGGCCGGCCTCGGCTCGCTGGTGGTGGACCTGCGACGGCTGCGGGCGGCGGCCGGTGCCGGGGAGTTGATCGCGGTACTCGGCCGGGAGGCCCTGTTGCGCTCGGCCACCGTGGTCGCCTCCAGCCTGGACGACCTGCGGGAGGAGGTCGGCCTGCTCCGCGAGCTGTCCGCCTCCGCCGGCCAGGTGTTGCTCTGCGGCGATGCCACCTGGGACCCCCACTGGGCCCGGCACGTGCCGTTGCAGGTGGACGCACCCCAGCTGACCACCGGGGAGCGGGAGCGGGTCTGGAAGGCCGCACTCGGCGAGCCCTCCGACCTCACCGACGCCTGGGACCTCGCGGACGCGCCCGTGCACCTGCCGCTGGGCCCCGACCAGATCGTGCGCGCGGTGGAGGCCGCCCGGCTCTCCGCCTCGATCGAGGCCCGCGGGGTCGACGGCAGCCTGCTGCGCACCGGCGCCCGGCAACAGAACGCGGCCGGCCTGGAGCGGCTCGCCCGCCGCATCGAGCCCGGAGTGGGCTGGGACGACCTGGTGCTGCCGCCCCCGGTGGCCACCGCACTGCACGAGCTCGCCGCCCGGGCCCGGCACCGCGACCGGGTGCTCGTGGACTGGCGGATGCGTCCCGGCGGGGGCCGCGGGCGCGGGGTCACCGCCCTGTTCGCCGGGGACTCCGGCACCGGCAAGACGATGTCCGCCGAGGTGATCGCGGGAGAGCTCGGTCTCGACCTGTACACGGTCGACCTGGCCACGGTGGTCGACAAGTACGTGGGTGAGACCGAGAAGAACCTCGAGCGCATCTTCGCCGAGGCGGGCGGCGTCAACGGGGTGCTGCTCTTCGACGAGGCCGACGCCATCTTCGGCAAGCGCAGCGAGGTACGCGACGCCCACGACCGGTACGCCAACATCGAGAGTGCCTACCTGCTGCAACGCATGGAGACCTTCGACGGACTGGCGATCCTGACCACCAACCTCCGGGCGAACATCGACGAGGCCTTCACCCGCCGCCTCGACGCCGTCATCGACTTCCCGACCCCCGACACCGAGATGCGCCTGGCACTGTGGGAGGCCTGCCTCGGCCCCCAGGTCCCCCGCGCGGAGAACCTCGACCTCTCGTTCTGCGCCTCGGCATTCGAACTGTCCGGCGGGGCGATCCGCTCCGTCGCCGTCACGGCGGCCTACCTCGCCGCCGAACGCGGCACCCCGGTGGGCATGCCCGAGCTCATCGGGGCCGTCCACCGTGAGTACCGCAAGCTCGGGCGGCTCCTGCTGCGGCAGGAGTTCGGCCCCTACTACGACCTGGTCCGCTGACCGCACCCGTTCCTCAAGGAGGGGCCATGTCCGCCCACGACCACGACCACGAACTCGGGGAACTCCGTCCCACCCGAGCCCGCACCACCGAACGCGAGGACGCCGGTCCCGCTCTCACCGCCCAGGCCGCCAGCGCCGGGCGTTGGGACGTCGTCGGACACGCCGGCCTGCTCGGCCTGCAGCGCAGCATGGGCAACGCCGCCGTGGCCTCGGCCCTCGAAGCTCCGGCCGAGGACCACGATGAGGCGGCCCACGAGCAGGAGGACCGCGGGGGCCAGGCGGTGCAGTCGGCGCTCGGCTCCGGCGGTCGCCCGCTCGACCCCGAGGTCCGCTCGGACATGCAGGGCCGCCTGGGCCATGACTTCAGCGACGTGCGGATCCACGACGACGGCCAGGCCCACGACTCCGCGGTGGCGGTCAACGCCCATGCCTACACCGTGGGCTCGGACATCGTCTTCCGCAGCGGGGGGTACGACCCGAACAGCGACGCCGGCCGCACGACCCTCGCCCACGAGCTGACCCACGTGGTGCAACAACGCAGTGGTCCGGTGGACGGCACCCCCACGGGGGACGGGTTGAGCATCAGCTCCCCGGACGACCGGTTCGAGCGGGAGGCCTCGGCCACCGCCGAACGCGCCGTCTCGGGTCCGGCCCCGGTCGCCGCGGTCGGTGCCGGGTCGGGTGCGGGCGCCCCCGTCCAGCGGGAGGCCGCCGAGGAGGAGGACGAGTCCCTGCAGATGATGGCGAGCGCGCCCTCGGTGCAGCGCGAGGCGGCCGAGGAGGACGAGGAACCGGCCGAGTGAGCCGCGCCGGCCGGGGCACGAGCCAGGCCGCTCCCCGGGTGTCCTCCCCGGAGACGCCCCGCGCCCTGGTCGAGGTGTGCCAAAATCCCGGGCGGACGGGCAGTTGCCCGCCCGGATGACGGCGTAGGGGCGACATGTCCTACTTCCTCGGGGTGGATCTCGGTACCACCTACACGGCAGCCGCGATCGTGCGGGACGGCCGAGCGGAGATGACTCCGCTCGGGGACCAGGAGGCTGCGGTCCCGTCCGTGCTCGCGCTCTCCCGCGACGGCGGTCTGCTGGTGGGCGAAGCCGCTCAGCGCCGGGCCGCCACGCATCCGGCCACGATCGCCCGGGAGTTCAAACGCCGGCTCGGCGATCCGGTGCCGATGCTCGTGGACGGCGTGCCCTACTCGGCGCACGCACTCACGGCGAAGCTGCTGCGGTGGGTGGTCGACCAGGTCTCCGAGCGCGAGGGCGAGGCCCCGGCGGTCGTCGCGGTCACCTACCCCGCGAACTGGGGACCGCACCGCCGGGAGCTGTTGATCAACGCGGTGGCCCAGGCCGGGCTGGACGGCGCGGTGTTGGTCACCGAGCCCGAGGCCGCGGCCGTGCGCTACGCCTCCACCGAGCGGGTCGAGCCGGGCAGCGTCGTGGCGGTCTACGACCTCGGCGGCGGCACCTTCGACGCCGCGGTGCTGCGCCGCACGGACGTCGGCTACGAGGTGCTCGGCGAACCGGCCGGTCTGGAACAGCTCGGCGGCCTCGACATCGACGAGGCGGTCTTCGCGCACGTGCGGGCGGCGATCGGTCGCCACCCGCTGGACATCGACCTGGACGACGCCGCCGCGGTCGCCGCGCTGGTGACCCTGCGTCGTGAGTGCACCCAGGCCAAGGAGTCCCTCTCGCACGACACCGAGACCGTGATCCCGGTGATCCTGCCCGGGGTGCACACCCTGGTGCGGCTCACCCGGGCCGAGCTCGAAGACCTCGTGCGCCCGATGCTCCTGGAGTCCGTGGCCGCGTTCCGGCGCGCGGTCGCCTCCTCCGGGGTGGACGTCGCGCAGCTCACCACCGTGCTGCTCGCCGGCGGGTCCTCCCGGATCCCGCTCGTCGGGCAGCTGCTCTCCACCGAACTCGGCCGCCCGGTGGCGGTGGACGCGCACCCCAAGCACATCGTGGCCCTGGGTGCGGCCCTCTGCGCCGCGCCGACCCCGGTCGCCCCCCCGCGGGAGCACCCGTTCCCGGACGCCCACGAACGCGGCGGCTCGGGCCGGGGCGGCAACTCGGGACGCGGCGGTGGCTCGGGACGCGGACCGAGGAACGCCGAACGTCCCGGCCAGGGACGCACCCGTGACCGGCAGGACGGCGGGCGCAAGGACCCGTCCGACCCGAGCGGCCGGGGCCGGGACACACGTCCGCAGCCCCCGGGGGGCAACGATCGCCAGCGCACCGCGCCTCGGCCGACCGGCAGCCAGCGGCCCCAGGACGCCCCTGCGGCCCGGCGCCGTCGTCAGCGCTGGTGGATCGCCGCATCCGTCCTCGGCCTCCTCACGGTCACCCTCGCGGGCACGGGCTTCGGCACCGGCAGCTCCGGGGGAAGTCTGCCGACCGGCGCAGTGGTGATCAACGGGGTGGACGCCTCCAAGGCCTCCCAGCTGCGGGTCGACCTGTCCGCTCATATCCCGGTCACCGGCACGACAAAGAACACGGTCACGATGCCGCTGACCGTGTTCGGGCAGCAGTTCGACTCCAACGTGGCCCGCTCCGGCGGTTCCCTGTCGCTGAGCAACGTCCGCTACCTGGCGGCGGGCCCGGTGCGGGCGACGATCCGCTCCGGCACCGGCGAACGGCATCTCGTCGTGGTGCCGACCGGTGCCCGCCTGGTCTCCGTGCCGACCGCCGGAGCGCTCATCCTGTTGCTGTTCTGCCTGGCCAACGCCGAGTCGCTGCTCAAGCCGATCCGGCGGGGGCGCCGTGGCGGACCGGGCACGACGGTCGCAATGGGCCTGCTCGGCGCCGGCACCGGGATCGCGCTGACGACCTTCGGCTGGGCGCTGACCAACACGCATCTCGTCACCAACCCCCTGCTGATCGTCAACGCCCTGTGCGGGCTGGGCGCCGCGCTGGCCGTCACCCTCGCGCTGAACGACCTGCACGCACCGGTCGTGGGGGACGGGGACTGAGAGCGCCGAAGCTGCCACGACGAGGGTGAGGGCGGGCCGGAACACCGGCCCGCCCTCACCCTTGATGCTTCCTGTTCTTCGAGGTGTCCCTCGTTCAAGTTCTTCGAGGTGTCCCACATTCACGGACGTTGCGTCACCAGTCCAGGTACTCGTAGGCGGCGGACAGGTGACGCACCAGCGGCACGGGACGATCAGATCCGTGGACCGCCCAGAGCACCTCTCCGCACAGGAGCAGAGCCCAGGTGCCACTGCGATCGGCCTGCAGACGGCTGCACCGGAACCCCTGGTCCTTGCCCCCGCTCGGGAGAGTCAGGGGCAAGGTCCGCACGGGGTGCCCCGTGCTCGGCGAAATCTCCATGATCCGTGAAGCAGCGTTGCACCGGGCCCTCGGGTACGTGCAGTTCAGCGAGTCCGCCGACCACCTCACCAGCAGATTCCCGTTCGCCAGCATCACCCCGTTCCCGTAGACGTACGGGTTCGGCCCAGGCACCCGCTGTCCTTCCACGGACAGCGGGGCGGGATCGGGCACCAGTCGCTGGAGCACCGGCACCGGGACCCCGCTCCGGGCGTGCACGAAGTGGAACACCGCCAGCCGGAACGGGCGCTGGGCCTGGAACTGCGAATAGGAGACCACGAGGCGGGTACCACCCGCGGACCAGGACAGGGTCCCGATTCCGTAGTCGTGTCCGTCCGCGTTCACCGCCGGCGGAACCCGGTAGCGCTGTTCGGCCCCCGTGGCCAGATCCCGCACGACCAGGAGATCGGAGGGGATCCCCGGAATATGGACGCAACCTCGGTGGGACCAGCGGGCGTGGGCCAGGTATCGCCCGTCGGGGCTCACCTCGGGGGCGGATCCCGGGCCGATCAACTGCGCGCGGCCTCCCTGCACGGGCACCCGCCACACCGTGGAGTCGCAGAAGGTCCCGTCATGCCGGCCGGTCCTCACGAAGTACACCCAGCCCCGGACCGCGTCGACCGCGATCTGCCCCTGCACGCCGGACTTCACCAGGGTGCGCAGCCGTCGGCCGGTGTCCGCGTCGAGTACGGCCACCTCGTACGAGCCGGTCACCACCACCACGATCTTGGGCCGGGGCGCCGCGGAACGCCGGGCGGTGGATGCCGCGGAGGCGGATCCCGTGACCTGGCGCCCGGCCGCAGCGCTGGTGACCGGGATCCGTCCGACGAGTGCCGTGGTGGTACTGCTGCCGGCTGACTCCGTCCCGGCGGCTCCGGCGGAGGCCGAGGTCGACGACGCCTGGCCGCCGTCCGCAACCGCACCCGTGCTCGGTGCGGAGGAGACCTCGGCCGGAGAGGCCACCGGTCCTCCGGCCTGACGCGAGGTGTCCTGGCAACCCGCCAGCAGGACGCCTGTGACCCCCAGGAGGGCCACCCACACGACCCTTCTCCGTGCCATGCCCATCTCGCACATCCCTCTCGCTGCCCAGGACGCCCCGGCCACCCGGCAACCGTCCGACCCCCGACAGGCCACGGCGAGCCTCGCGCCGGTGGACCGTCCGGCGCGAGGTGCCCGCCCGCCCCGGGCACGTACCCGGGGCCCCCGCCTGTCACTACCGAGGACGCGGTGAGACCCGTCCAGGTTGCTCCCAGAACAGCCCCGACATCCGAAATTTCCGGGCAACTCGGAACCCACTCGGAGCCCCCCGACCACAGCACCGGATCCGCCCACAGCACCGGAACCAGCAGCGGGTGAGGGCGGGAGCGGCGATGGCCGGTCAGGACGGTCCCCGGGACAAACGGGAGCGTCCCGGTGCCGCGGGGTCACAGGACACCCGCCGCACCGGGACGGCTTCGGGAATCAGTGCCGGGAACTCCCGCCCCGCGGCCGGCGACGGCCGTCGGGAGCCAGCAGGAAGGCCGTGAGCAGGTAGAACGCGAGGACTCCGCCCACTGCCGCGAGCATGCCGGCAGCCAGTGGCCCGGCGTCCCCGCCCCCGCCCGAGGTGGTGGTGACCACGTCGAGCGCCGACTTCAGCGAGGACGAGGCGCAGACCGCCCGCACGGAGTGCCGGCCGATGGCGCCCGGCGCGACCAGGGACGCCGAGAACGAGCCGTCGCCGACGGCGTCCACCGTGACCGCGATCGTGCCGTCCACGCTGATGGTCACGCGGTCACCGCGGTGGCAACCCCGTCCGTGCAACGTGACCTTCGTGTCGGGCGCCGAGGACGGCGAGTCCAGCTGCAGGGATCCCGCAGGGGCGATGCGCACCCGCACCGTGGCCATGGCCGCCACCCCGCGCGAGTCGGTCACCCGGTAGCGGAAGGTGTCGGAGGTCGCCGTGGTGGCGGGATCCGGCACGTAGATCACGGTGCCGTCGCCGGTGACCGTGGCGGTGCCGTTCACCGGATCGCTGATCACGTGGACCGACCCCGGCACGAAGGTGCCGCCCGGGTCCCGGTCGTTGGCCAGCACCCGGATCCGCACGCC
Source organism: uncultured Kineosporiaceae bacterium (assembly GCA_964583765.1). GTDB lineage: Bacteria > Actinomycetota > Actinomycetes > Actinomycetales > Kineosporiaceae > CAZOWW01. Next base: position 6,657 of record CAZOWW010000060.1, on the reverse strand, counting down.
CACGCCGGCCGTGGTCGTCGCGGCGTCGTCCACCGCGATCGGCAGTGGCAGGACCGCGGCGGTCGTCGTGGTCGTCGTGGTCGTCACCGGCGGCCGGGTGGTGGTGCGGCGCACCGTCGGCGCCGTCGTGCTGGTCGTGGTCTCCGCCGCGCTCGGGGAGGTGGTCGTGGTCCGTGCGGCGGGGGTGGTCGTCGTGGTGGTCGTCGTCACGACGACCCTGGTCACCGTGATCCGCACGGTGGCGGTGTCGTAGGTGATCCCGTCCGCGACCAGCCCGTAGACCAGGGAGTCGCTCCCGAAGAACGCCGCCGCGGGCCGGTACCGCAGCGAACTGCCGGCGATCGACGCGGTGCCGTGGGCAGGCCCGGTGACCAGCGCGAGCGAGAGCCCGCTCACGTTGACGTCGTTCTCCAGCACCGGCACCGTGACCTGCTCACCCTGACGGGTCGTCGCGGTGTCGTCGACGGCGTCGGGTCGGGTGATCGCGATGGTCGCCGTGGCGACGTCCACCTGACGCCCGTCCAGCACCAGTGCGTACTGGAAGCCCCCGGTGGAGGTCGCCGGGGCGCTCGGGTCCGGCTGGAACAGGACGGTCTGGTCGGACTGCACGCTCGCGGTTCCGCCGTGCACGGAACCGGACACCAGTTGCACCGACGGGGTCCCGAAGACCACGTCGTTGGCAAGCACGGGCACGCTCACGGACCGGCCGCGCACGGACACCTGCACGTCGTCCACGGCGTCCAGGTCGTGCACGTGGACCGTGGCCGGCAGGGACGCCACGGTGGTCTCGTTGGCGTTGCGCACCAGCCGATAGGTGAAGGAGTCACCGGCTGAGCCGAAGGTACCGTCCGGGGTGTAGCTGATCGTGCCGTCCTCGTTCGCGACCGCGGTCCCGTGCGCGGGGTCGCTCACGACCTCGACCCCGAACCCGTCGGGGGCGTTGTCGTTGGCCATGACCGGGACGGAGACCGTCGTCGGCGACCCACCGGAAGGCACCGGACCGCTGACCGTGTCGTCGTCCACGGCCTGCAGCGGATCGACGACCACCGTGATGTCCCCGTTGGCGACCACCGTGCCGGCCGTGTTGACCAGGTGGAACCCGAAGACATCCTTGCCCGAGACGAAGGTGTCGGCCGGGACGTACTCGAGCCACGTGCCGTCCAACGACACCGTGCCGTGGGAGGGGTCGTCCACGGTGACCGTGAAGCCGTCCCCGTGGTGCTCGTACGCGGACAGATCGACCCACACCGAACTCCCGGTCAGGGTGTTCAGGGTGACAGATTCCAGCGTCGGCGGTCGCACGGTGATCCGCACCGTTGCGGAGCCCTCGATGGTGTCCGACTCGGACCCGGTCCCGGTGGTCGCGGGCACGAGCGCCAGCGCCAGTTCTTCCGAACCCGGGCTCGTGGCCCAGCCGTAGGTGAAGGTGTCCACTCCGGAGAAACCCGGAGCGGGGGTGTAGGTGTAGTGCCCCGGCGCCGAGTCGTCGGTCTCGAGGGTGCCGTGGGTGGGCAGACTGAGCGTGTCGAACGCGAGTTCGTCGGTGCCCGAGTCGTTCGCCGTGACATCGAACGAGACCGGGGTGCCGGGGTCGGTGACCGCGGTGTCGTCGTTCACGATCGGACCGTCGATGAGCACGGTGACCGTCGCCTCGGGTACGGACTGGTCATATCCGCCGCTGCTGTGCGGCATCAGCTTGTACTTCAGAGTCACGATGCGGCCGGTCGTTCCCGGGTACGCCGTGAAGGCGATCATGTGGTTCCAGACGTAGGCGCTGGCGTCCGACAGCTCGTCCGTCTCCAGGTACAGGTCACGGTTGCCGGTGTTCAGGTCGTTCGCCAGGACGTCGATCGTCGTGCTCAGGTTCTCGTGCACGATCGCCACGTCGTCCACCGCGACCGGCCGGCCCATCGAGAGGTCGGGGGTGATGGTCACGTGCGCCGCGCTGCCGGAGATCCCGTAGACCTCATCGCGGTACACCGTGTAGTCCACGTCATAGGTGGTGGTCTCGGTCGGCTTCGGCGGGTTCGTCCACACGATCCGGTGGTTGCCATCCACCTCGAACCGGCAGTCGTCGGCCCCGCAGACGCCCTCGCCCGCCCAGATCCGCAGCGAGACGGCATGGTCCCGAACGAGGGCGGCGGCACCGAGGTCGTTCGCGAGCACGTCCATGACGATGGGGTCGCCGCTCGCGAAGGTGAAGTTGTCCTCGGTGGCGGACACGTCCCCGTCCCCCGGCGCGGTGGCGACCGGGTTCACGATGACATCCGTGCTGTCGCGCAGGTCGGAGCCGTCCGACTTGCCGGCCAGCCCGTAGACGATGACCTGTTCCTCGGTCCCCACCCCGTCATACTGCAGCGAACCGTCGTCGTTCACGGTCACCGAGCCGTCGGCGGGCTGGCGGAGCACGACGGTGTACAGACCCGCCGTGTTGTGATCGTTCGCGAGGACGTCGATCCGGTCGTTCCCGCCGACGACCAGGCGCTCGTAGTCCGGGACCGCGTCCGCGGGACCCTGCACGGCCACGGTCACCGTCGCCGTGTCCTGCTGGCCGTTGCCGTCCGAGAGGGTGTAGGTGAAGTGGTCCGTCCCGGTGAACCCGGCGTCGGGCGTGTACGCGATCGCCGTCTGCTCGAGGGGTTTGAAGTAACCGCGTGCCAGGGTCCCGTGCTCACTGCGCCCGGCGAAGTCCAGGCCCGCGTAGCTCGCGGTGAGGTCGTTGTTCAGCACGGGGATGTCGATCTCGGCTCCGGGCACCGTGGTCGCGACGTCGTCCACCGCGACGAACCAGAACGCGGGCAGGACGCTCAACGACACGTGGGCGCTCAGGCGGGTCGATCCCACGGTGACGGTGTAGTCGAACGCGTCCAGGCCCTTGTAGCCGCCGGTCGAGGTGTACTCGACCTTGCCGTCCTTGACGGTGGCCTTCCCGTGCGCGGGGTCCTGGCTGACCGCGAGCACCGCGGTGTCCGGGTCCACCCCCGGGTCGTTGGCCAGGACGTCCAGCGCGGTGGCGACGCCGCTGCGCACGTCGAGCGAGTCGTCCGACGCGGCGGGCGTGTCCCCGGTGGCCGCGGCCCGCACCCGCGGAGCGCTGCTGGTGGTCGTCGGGCTGGCGGTCGTCCCGCTCTGGGCGGTCCGCGCCGTCGCGGTGGTCGTGGTGGTCGCGGCCGTGGAGGTGGTCACGGCGTCGGAGGTCGTGGTGGTGGGTGCCGTGGTCGCCGAACCGGTGTCCGCGGTGGTCGTCGTGGTGAGTGTGTCCCCGGACCCGGAGTCACCGGTGGTCGTGGTGGTCGTGGTCACCGGGGCGGGGTCGGTGGCGGAGGTGTCCGCAGCCACCACGGAGGTCGCGGCGGCCGGTCCGTCGGTGTCGGCCAGCGCGCCGCTGGCCAAGCAGGCGGGAACCACGCCCAGGGCCAGTGCCGTGAGGGCGGCCAGCCACGCCGGGCGGTGGGACCGGGGAACGAACATGACCCTGTGCTCCTGAGGGTTGCCGGAACTCACGGAGTTACCGGGGGACGCGAAGGTGCCGGGAAGAGGCAGGAAACCGGCGGGCGCAGGGCGCAGGAGGACCCGACCGCGGGTCCAGGGGGCCGGGACAGGCCCGCACGCTGCGGGGCGGGGGCCGACGGGAGCGGTGCCGTCAGGCCACCCATCCCGATCCCCCGCCCTCGGTTCCCACTGGTATGAACGAGGTCAGCCGCGCACCGTGGGTCCGCCGACGGCGCCGCCGCCGCCGGACTCACGGAAGTTCGAGGGGGTCGAACCGTCCCCGCCGAGGGTGCGACGCAGGTCGAGCTGCAGCGGCGAGTCCGCGCCGGCCGAGGTGAACGGGTAGGCGGACGGGCCGTCCTGGTCGTCCTGTCCCTCGTCGTCGCTCGTGCCGGGTCGCCGGTTGTCGTCCGCACCACCCGGGCCCGGGGTGAAGAAGCCCACCGCCAGCCCGATCAGGCCGCCGCCGACCACGAAGGCCAGCCAGGCGTTGCCGTCCGGCACCAGGGCCCGGAACACCGAGAGGGTGAAGGTGAAGGTCAGACCGAGGCCGATACCGGGCACCGCGAAGCGTGTCGCGCGGTACCAGCGGTTCTCCGGCAGGGTGCCCAGCGCCAGTCGGGCCAGGGCCGCACCGAGGAGGAGCACGGTGATCAGGGCCACCATGATCCCGAAAACGCCGTAGGCCGAGTCGAGCGGGCCCTTGACGTCCACCGGGAAGGACTGCTCCGTGATCACCTCGCGGTTCGGGTTCAGCAGCGCCAGCCGGCCCGGGAGCAGGCCCGTGGCCTGCGAGCCGAGGTCACTGATGTCCACCGCGAAGGTGGCCTGCTCGGTGGCGCCCGGGGCGATGCTGCGGTCGATCCGCGTGGAGTAGTTGAAGAAGGACATGTTCAGCACGCGGCCGTCGAGGCGCACCGCACGCACGTCCACCGTGGCCGAGGTGCTGTTGGTGATGCTCACCGCGATGGTGAGGTCCTGGTCCGGGTGAAGGACCAGGGGCGAGTTCGAGCCGATGCTGTCGAGGGACCGGCCGTTCACCACGGCGGTGAACGTCACCCCGTTACCCGCGGCAGACGCCGGGACCGCACCTGCGACGAGTCCGATGCCCAGGAGGGCAAGGACCGCGAGCAGGAGTCCGGCCCCGCGACGAGTTGTCCGGGAACGGCGGCGTACGCCGGACCCGACCGATTCAGAGGACTCCCATGCGCTCACTCTTGCCGCCCCTCGCACACCCCTGGCCGCCGACAGGTCATCCCAGCATGGTCACTTGACTCCGCGTCCCGGAATCCTTCCGGGTCGTCCTCTCGGGAGTTCACGGTGCTGGGCGAGGCTGGATGTTACACCTCTGGAAGGAGGCACTATGGGCACTTTGAAGCGACCTGAGTAAACTGTCGACGAATCATATAGAAGCAGTCACACTCCGTAACACGGATCACCATTTCGATCACGAATAGGTTACGGAGTAGCGATATTCCTGCGGGCTCCCGCTCCCCGCCGCCCTCCTTGCCCGGGCCCTCCTCGGTTGCCCGATCGGGCAACGCCCACCGCCCTCCGCGCCGTCCGAGCGACCGTTCGCGCACCGCACCCGACGGAGGAGGCTGGCAGGACGACGTTCGTGACGAGGAGGCATCAGCATGCCGACGTACCTGTCCCCCGGGGTGTACGTGGAGGAAGTGGAGGCCGGGTCCCGCCCCATCGAGGGTGTGGGTACGGCCGTGGCCGCCTTCGTCGGCATCACCGAGAAGGGCGAGCCCAACACACCCACCCTGGTCTCCAACTGGTCCGAATTCACCCGTGAATTCGGGGACTTCGTGCCAGGGACCTACCTGGCCCAGGCCGTGTACGGGTATTTCCAGAACGGCGGCGGCAACGCCTACGTGGTGCGCATCGGCGCCGACTCGCGGGACGGCGGTCAGGCCGCACCGGCGAAGGTGGAGAGCACCGGCCGTCGCACCAAGGAACTCCCCGCCGGCCCGTCGGGACAGATCGGCCGGTTGCGCTTCAGCACCGTCGACCCGGCCGCTCCTTCGGGCGAGTTCTCGGTCGAGGTCTACGACGCGGGCGGCGAGTCGCCATCCGAGGAGATGTTCCGCCTGCTGGTCAAGCGCGGCAACGACGTGGTGGAGGATTTCGACCGCGCCACGGTCACCCGTGGACGGCAGAACGTGCTCACCATGGTCAACAACGCGTCCAAGGTCATCCGGATCGAGGAGGTGCCCGGCACGGGCGCCCTCGAGCGGCCCGCCTCGGGCAGCAGCACCGGCCTGGTCGCCCTGGGCGGTGCGCCCGGCAGCGCCCTGGCCCCGCTCTCGCTGACCGCCGACGACTACATCGGTGACGTGAGCCAGCGGACCGGCTTCGGTGGCCTGGAAGCCGTGGACGAGATCACGATGGTCGCGGTGCCCGACCTGATGAGCGCCTACCAGCAGGGTGTGATCGACCTGGAGACCGTCCAGGCCGTGCAGCTGGGCATGATCGCCCACTGCGAGTTGATGGGCGACCGCATGGCCGTTCTCGACCCGCCTCCCGGCCTCAACGCCCAGCAGATCAAGGAGTGGCGGGTCGACAAGGTCGGCTACGACAGCAAGTACGCCGCGCTGTACTGGCCCTGGATCAAGGTCTTCGACCCCTCGACGGGCCAGGCCAACTTCGTTCCGCCGAGCGGCCACGTCGCCGGTGTGTGGGGCCGCAACGACGACACCCGTGGTGTGCACAAGGCTCCCGCGAACGAGGTCATCCGGGGCGTGCTCAGCCTGGAGACCCAGATCACCAAGAACGAGCACGGACTGCTCAACCCGACCGGGATCAACTGCATCCGGGCCTTCCCGGGCGCGGGCATCCGGGTGTACGGCGCACGGACGCTCTCCTCGGACCCCGCCTGGCGCTACCTGAACGTCCGGCGGCTGTTCAACTACCTGGAGGAGTCCATCCTCAGCGGCACGCAGTGGGTGGTCTTCGAGCCGAACGACGACGCCCTGTGGGCGCGGATCCGACGCACGATCAGTGCCTTCCTGGTCAACGAGTGGCGCAAGGGCGCCCTGTTCGGGCTCACCCCGAACGAGGCCTTCTACGTCAAGTGCGACCGGGAGACCAACCCCGCCGAGGCGATCGACGCCGGCCAGGTGATCTGCGAGATCGGCATCGCGCCGGTCAAGCCGGCCG
>CAZOWW010000059.1:4369-33827 GCA_964583765.1 uncultured Kineosporiaceae bacterium | reverse complement strand
CCCGGCAACTACGGCACAAACCGCTCAATCCCACGTGCGAAGGACAGGTCTAGCGCCTGCTGAACAACACGCCGAGCCAGGTTCGCCAGACCCCCTGCCGGGTCGACTCACGGTCGGCGAGACCCTTGCCGGGTTTGGTTGCCGACCAGGTGGGCATGACACGGCTCGACGTCGCCCGCAGCTTCTGGCCCGAGGCACGCGAGAGGATTGCCGATGTTCCGCTCGACCGCCCGCGCCGTCGTCCCGCGCGGCTCCCGGTCCGGGGCGATCCGGTCGCACCGTGCACCGGTGGGGCGTTCCTCGACGGACGACGTTCGCCCGGCCGCCCGTCTCCGGGCGCAGCTGCCCGTGGTGGTCGCCCCCTTCCCGCCGCGTGGCGGGGTGGATGACCGGGAGCGATGCTGGTGCCCGTGAGGTTCTCGTGACCGACCATGCGCAGTCGGCGGCGACGCAGGCCCTGGCCGCGACCGTGGACCGGCTGCGGGACGAGGTGGACGGGCTGAAGGCCGCGATGCGCAGCCGTGCCGTCATCGAGCAGGCCAAGGGCATGTTGATGGAGCGACACGGCGACTCCCCGCACGAGGCGTTCCTGCGCATGGCGCGGCTCTCGCAACACGCCAACATCAAGCTCGTGGACGTGGCCGCAGCCCTCGTCAACGCCTCGGCGGAGCTGATCGCGGGGCAGGCGGAGGGCGAGCTGAACCACGATCTGCCCGAGATCGGTGGCCCGGGCCCCGATCAGCTCTCGCCGCGTCGCCGGCCGGCCCCAGCGCCGAGGATCCCGAGTCCCGCGCAGGTGGAGGAGGCGCGGCGCGCGAGGCTCACCCATCGCTGGCCGAACCAGGGGAGCGGAGCCGGTGAGTTCGGCGCACGCGTCCGGGCGCAGGGGCGCGGCGCCCGGATCCGGGCCGAGTTGCTCGCCGCCCGGTCGGCGGAGGACGTTCTGCGGACCCTGATGAGCACGGCGTTCGGCGACCACGGCCCGGAGGTGGTGCTGCTGGCGGTCGTGGACGCCAGCGGGGTACTGCGGCTCGCCGGCTCCCACGGTCTGCCCGCCACCTCGACCCTTCCCTGGCGGGCCGTTCCGGTCGACCTGCCCATCCCGGTCTGCGAGGTGGTGCGGACCGGCGTCCCCCACTACCCCCACCTGTCGGGGGACTCCGGCGAGATCGCCCTGGGGTACGGGCTGCCCCGGTCCGGCGTGACCGTCGCGATCCTCCCGTTGACCGTCTCCGGCGCCGTGTTGGGAGTGCTCGTGCTCGGCTGGTCGAGGATGCCAGGGATGATCGCCGCGGAGCGGCGTCCGGTACTCGAGCGGCTCGCCGCCGCGGTGGCCACCACCGTCGCGCGGCTTCCGCGGTCCGAGGGCGGGACCGACGGGGGTTCGGATCCGGAGCTGGCCCTGCTGGACGTGCTGCCACATCCGGTCCTGGTCTGCGCGCCCGAGATCGGCGGGGACCGGCTGGTCACGGACCTGAGGATCCGGTACGCGAACGCCGCGGCCGTGGACCCGGCCGGCCGGGCGATCGGTCAGGAACTCGGACGCAGCCTGGTCGAACTGTGGCCGGAACTGATGGGCGGCGGCCTGCTCGACGCCTGCCGACGGGCGCTCCTCGCGGCCGGGCCGGTCGACCTCCCGCCACGGCGATGGTCCGCGTCGTCCGAAGGCCGTCAGCGGTGGGTGGTCGCGGGCTTCCGGGTGGTCCGTCCGCGCGACCGCGTGCTCGTCACCTGGTGGTTCCCGCCCGAGGCTTCCCGGAGCTCCTGCGACCCCGAAACGCCGGATCCCGCAACGTGGGACCCCGGAACACATCCGGACGAGGTGGTGACGTGAACCTGCGCAGGGAGCCGACCGCGGATCTCCGACCGCTCGTCGATCGTGCCTGGCAGGCGCGGGCCCTCCTTCCGGCCGACCGGCGCGCACCGACCGCAGCCCGGCGGCTCGTCTCCACCATGCTCCTGGTCTGGGGTTATCGCGACCAGGTCGAGCTGGTCGAACTGGTGGTGAGCGAACTGGTCTCCAACGCCGTCCGGTACGCGGGTGACGCCGGGGACATCGAGGTGGAACTCAGCGCCGACGCGGACCTCATCCACCTCACGGTCGCCGACGGTTCGCCGAACCGTCCCGTGGTGCACGTGAGCCCGGAGGATCCGCGGTCCGGAGGGCTCGGTCTGCAACTGCTGAGCCGGGTCGCCCGGCGGTGGGGGGTCACCGACTACCTGCTCGGCAAGCAGGTCTGGGTCGACATCGCCGTGGAATCGGCGGATGACTGGGGTTCGCCCGTACCCGACTGAGCGTCGCGAGCAGCGAGGGCACTCCCGCGGGGTGAGGTCCTAGGAATCCTCGAGTGACGGCAGCGGTGGGGAGAGGGTCGACTCGCCGAGAGCGGGGGTCAGCTCGCCGCGGCCGGGGGGCAGCCGGTCCCGCGAGACGGCCGGCTCGTCGCGGGACGGCGTCACCGGCAGGACCCGGTCCATGCCCGCCATCCGCAGGGTACGTCCGGCCACGCTCCGGGGCGCGGCGACGATCATCAGGGTGGGGCCGGAGCTGTTGAGCCATCGATGCAGCCGGTCGAGCACCGCGATGCCGGCGCTGTCGATGAATCCCAGACGGGACAGATCCACCACGAGGACGTCGCTGCCTTCGACTGCCTTGCCCAACTGCTTCTGCACGTCGTCAGCGTTTGACATATCCAGCTCGCCGACGATCTCGACGAGCGTTCGGTCCGGACCGCGGGAAACCACCACCTCGGCCAGCGCAGTGGGCTCTTCGGGAACCGGCACAGGGCCTCCTCGATCGCGGACCTGCCGTGCGGCCGCCAGGCCAGCAACAGAACTGCACAGTACAGTGCCAGCACCGGAGGATCCTCACAACCCCGCGGGCGAGGATTCGGTCGAGGCCCGGCGGTGGAAGCCCCGCCGGCTGGAGAACCGATGGCCGATCGTCGGTTCTTGCACTTGCGGGCGCTCGCTCCTCTGCCTAGGCTCTTATGACAAGGCAATTCCGAATCCCACAACGTCGTCCCGACGCTCCAGAAACCGGGTGTCGAGGGGCTCACCGCAAGGTTGCCATTCCTCACGGAATGGCCCTGCCTGGATCGTCCGGTCCGAGGTCGAGCACCCGCCCGTGTGTCTGTTCCCGCTGCGGTCGGGTCACCGGTGCGATCCCCACCGAGCCGTACGACGTGCGCACTGCAGCGCGAACCGTCCCGACCACCTCCCAGGAGCGACGTCGTGACTGTCACTGTGATCTGCCCGTCCCCCCGTATCACCGCCGACCACGTCACCACCACCCCCCCGTCCCGCCGCAGGACCGGATCGCCGGTCCGCACCGGCACTCCCTTTGCCCGGAAGGGGGCCCACTCCGCCAGGGTCGCCGGCGCCGGCGGAGCGATCAGTGCGCCGCCGCCCGTCCCTGTCCCGCTGACCGTCCTCGTTCCGCCCGACGACCTTCGCCGGACCGAGGACCTGGAAGAGGCCCGCCTGACGCAGGCCGCCCTCGTGGAACTCGATCCCGCACGATCCGGTGCGGTCGAGGGCGCCCGTCGGCCGGGTCCGGGCGCCGTCACCCAACGGCTGTTCGCCGCGATGGCGAACGCCGCGTCCGAGGAGGAGCGGCGCGCAGTCAGGGACGAACTGATCCGGGTTCACCTCCCGTTCGCCGATTTCCTCGCCCGGCGCTTCCGTCATCGGGGCGAGTCCTTCGACGACCTGTGTCAGGTGGCCTCGATCGGTCTGATCAAGGCGATCGACGGATTCGATCCCGAACGCGGATCGTCATTCTTCAGTTACGCAGTGCCGACGATCCTCGGGGAATTGCGACGGCACTTCCGGGACAAGGGCTGGAACGTCCGGGTCCCCCGTCGGTTGCAGGAGTTGAGGGCCGAGATCATTTCCCTCCGTGAACCCCTCACCCAGCGTCTCGGCCGATCGCCCTCCCGGGGCGAGATCGCCGACGAGTTGGGAATCTCCATGGAGGAGTTGGACGAGGCATTGCTCGCTGCCCAGGCCTATTCCGCGGTTTCGCTGCAGGCGCCGGCGCACTGCAACGAGGCGTCCGAGACCCTGGCTGATCTCCTGGCGCACGAGGACGGTGGCTTCGACGTGATCGAGGCCCGGGAGTCCTTGCGCACCGTCCTGCACGACCTCCCGGAGCGCGAGCGTCGGATCCTCGGCCTTCGCTTCTACCGGCAACTGAGCCAGTGCGAGATCGCCGCCGAGTTGGGCATCTCCCAGATGCACGTCTCACGGCTGATCACCCGGTCGCTTGGCACACTGCGCATGCAACTGGCCAGTTGAGCGTGCCTCCCGGCGACCTGTGGAAGCCGGCCGATCGAGTTGGCCGGCTGACGGCGAAGGAGTCCAGATGACACCGAAGGATCTCAAGCAGGGGACGAGGCGGTTGGTCCGACGGCCTGGCATGTGGTTGGCCGGGCTGGACGACAGGAAGGATCTGCTCCAGCGGGTGGTGAGTGACCACCAGGTGCGCCGGGCAGTCTCCCGGACGGCGTCCCGGGCCCGCGATCTGCGGCACAACGTGAACGGGTCCGACCTGAGCAAGGAGCTGGGCCGGTTGGCCCGTGATCGCCAGCTCCAGGAACAGGTCGCCGGACTGCTGCGGGCGGTGACTTCGGTGCTGGACGCCGGGGTCTCGGTCGGCAAACGCCGGGCACGTCACCGGATCGGCCGGTTCCTGCTGGTGAGCGCCTCCGCCGGAGGTGCCGCCCTCCTCGCCGTGCGAGCGGCCCGACAGTCCCAGGCAGCGGCGGACAAGTGAGCGAGGACCCCCGCCGAGGACCGGACCCGACGCCACCCCGCCGATCCCCCCGGATCCCGGGTGGCCCCCGGTGGAACCCGTGCCCGAGGAGCCGAGGGGTCCCCTGCCTCCCGATCCCCATCCCCTGCCCCGGTAGGTGAAGAACCCCGCCCTGGTGGGGAAGGCCGGAGCCGTCCCGTGTCCCGTTCACCGGGCCGGGACGGTTCCGTCCGGGGAGGAGGAGCATCCCGAGAGCCGTGGACGGTTCTCGGGACGAGGCCATCCGGTCCGCTCGACGATCATCTCGACGATCTCGTCCCGGTCGACCCCGTCGGTGAAGACGTGCAGGTCACCCGGCGGGGCCTTCTCCAGGGCCGCGGCCTCCGCCTGCGCCCGGCGCGCGACGTCCCGCAGCTGGGCCTCGGGCAGCCCGACCAGCGGATCTCCGGGCTCCGGCCACGAACCGCCCTCTCCCCGGGAGAGCACGCGGTCGGCCAGGGTCTCGGGACCGGCCTGCAGGAGGCACACGGTGCGGGGCGATCCGGAGAGCGCCCGGGCATGGACCTCGACCTCCGCCGCGCTCCCCACCGGGCCCACGACGATCAGGTGCTCGGCTCCCGCGGCCCGGAACGTCCGCCGGAGCGCGGCCAGGACGCGTGCCTTCACCTGACGGTTCGCGGGGTCACCGGGCGGGGCGGGACTCAGGAAGCCGAGCTGTTCGAGGTCGACGTAGGCGGCCGGGATCCCCTGGCCGAAGACGGTCCGCTGGTAGAGGGCGAAGCCGACGGTCGACTTCCCCACGGCGGTGGCTCCGCACAGCCAGAGCACGGGTCCACCGTCCCCGTCCGGGACCGATGCTTGCGGACCCGGGCCTTCCTCGTGCGGACCAGCTCCGCTCACCTCCGGTTCCGGTGCGGCGGTGCCGGTCCAAGGACGGCCGGGGGGTGACGTCCAGGTGCCGATGCGCTCCTGGAGGGTCCGCGCCACCGCGGCTGCGGACTCACCGGTGGTGTCGAGACACATCTGGTCGCGGTCGAGCCCGTCCAGGATGTCGGCCTCGGCGAGGACCTCGGACACGTCCATGTGGGTGCCGCGGCGTCCGAGAAGGCGACGGGTGAGCGTGTCCCGCTCGGCGCGGAGCCGGCATTCGGTGAGGGCCACCTGCGGAAGCAGGTCGGTCGGTACCCCGCGGACGGGATCGATCACCCCCGAGACCACCACGCCGTGTGCACCTGCGGCCCGGAAGGCGGTGGCCACGGCCGCGAGGTTGCTCGCCTGCATGCGGTGGCGGCCCGGGTCCGCCGGCAGCTCGGGGTAACAGATGCCCAGCTGGTCGAGGTCGACGTAGCCCACGGGCGTGCCGCTGCGGGCGAGCCGGGAGTAGTGCTCCCAGGCGACGGTCGTCTTGCCGACCCCCGGCGGGCCCGTCAACCAGAGCACGGGCACGGGCTCGTCCCGGACGGTTCCGTGCCCGGGGACGGCGGTCATCTCCCCATCGTGTCGGGGGCTTCCCCCGGTGGCAACGACGTTCCGGTGCCCGGGGTGTTCCGGTGCCAGTGGCCTGCCTGAGATCGCGGTGTTCCTGCGGTCAGCCGGCCAGGCGCGCGACCAACCGTGCCAGGGCGGCCTCGGCCGAGCGCAGGACGGAGATGTGGCCGTCCTCGGGAGTCACCACCAGCTCCGCGGTCGGGGACCGGTCCGCGAGCCATCGACTGTGCGCGCTGGGCACCACCCGGTCCCGGTTCCCGTGCACCAGTTGCACCGGCACGGTGATCCGTGCGGGGTCGAATCCCCAGGGTGCGACGTAGGCCAGGTCGTCGTCGATGAGTCCGCCCGGGCCCTGCGCGGAGGCTGCCGTCGCCACCCGGCCGAGCCAGGCCCACTCGGTGTCCAGCGCGGTCAGATCGTCAGGGGTGAACTCGGGGTCGTAGGGGGCGGCGGACGCCTCGTGCTCCACCTTGGCCGCCCTGCCCGCGAGGGACGCGCGGAGCGAGGCCACCCCGGACGGCGCCATCCCGTCGAACCAGTCCAGGCCCTCGGCGCCGTACGGGGCCAGGCCGGCGATGCTCAACGCGCCGACGACCCGGTGGGGCAGGAGCGCGGCGCAGGCCAGCGCGTGCGGGCCACCCCCGGAGTGGCCGGCGGTCGCCAGCCGATCCAGCCCCAGGGTGTCGGCCACGACCGCGGCGCAGGTCGCGGCACTCGCGACGTCCCGGTCCGGCCAGGGGGTCGACCCCCCGCATCCCGGCCGGTCGTAGGAGACCCAGCGCAGGCCGAGGCGCGCGGCGGCCCCGAAGAGCGGTTCCGGTGGTGAGCCGAGGTTGGGGGTGCCGTGGTGCCACAGCACCGGGAGCGTCCTCGCCCCCGCCTGCGCCGGGCCGGTGTCGTAGACGTGCAGGACGCGCCCGGGTCCCAGGTCCAGGTCGAGCTCGGTGACCACCCTGTGAGGTTACCGACGGTGGCCACCCCTGGCATCCCGGGATGAGGAAGATCGACTCGGTGAGCGGGTGGGCCAGCAGGCGCACGACCCGGGCCAGCAGCCGCAGGATCCGTGAGATGCCCGTTCCCACCGCCGGATCACCGAACCGGAATTGCCGGGACCGATCCGGAACCGGGTCGCGGGTCCCGCCGGGAAGGTCGGTCGGGCGATCGAATTCCGGGAGGGAAATCCAGAACCCTGCGGCGGGAACTCGCACGCTCACCAGGAAAGCGGAAGAGGGCTTCGGGGGCGGCGCCGGGGAATCTGCGCAGAGGCGGCGGGACGGTGACGCTCCGCGACCGAGGGTGGGGGTCCGGGTCGGGCGGGGCCGGGGCGGACCCCGCCCGACGGGCGTCCGCGGTCAGCCCGCCGGGTCGCCGGGACCGGCGCCGAGGGCTCGGACGAACGGCCGAGGGGTCCTCTCGGGTGCCCGTGGGGGCATCGTTCACCCCCGGAGACCACGATCCGCGCGATGACCTGCACGGAAGTGCGCGGTTGCACTGCGGCGAACAGGGGGTGGGGCTGTATCGTCTTCGACGGTGAGCTCGCGCGTGCGGGCAGTGACCAGGCTCACCTGAGTGGAGCAAGGGGGGTGCGGATCGTTCGTCTCACCGAGGGGGAAGTTACGACTCCTGTTGCATCTCGGTAACGCCGGGCCATTCCGCTTGCGCCCCGCACCGCCCGCAAGATTTATTGTCTGCGTCCAACGCGAGGGCCCGCTGCGGTGCTTAGGTCAGGGTGGCGACGAAGATTCTACGGTCGTCTCTCCCCGGGCTCTCGCCTCACCTGAGAGGACCCCAGCATTGAGCATGTTGCCAAGGGGCACGAAGGCCCTCGTGCTGATCGCCAGCTCAGCACTGGTGCTCACCGCATGCGGCTCGAAGAGTGCGACGTCTCCGACCACGAGCGGCAGCGCGGGTGCGTCGACCGCGCCGGTCACCATCAGTTACGCCTACGAGCAGGAATTCGGGGCGTACAACAACAACACGGCTGACCAGAACGCCTCGAAGAACGCGGTGGTCCTCAACGAGGTCCTGCGTTCCTTCTGGCAGTACAGCCCGGACGGCAAGGTGCAACCGGACACCGAGTTCGGGACCTTCGAGAAGGTCAGTGACAGCCCGCTGAAGGTCAAGTACACCTTCAACGCGAAGGCCGTGTGGTCGGACGGCGTGCCGATCGACTGCAAGGACGCCTGGCTGACCTGGGCGGCGAACAGCAACGCCTACCCGACCGGTGCGAAGGACAAGGACGGCAACGTCCTGTACTACTTCTCCACCGCGGGGAGCACGGGCTACGAGCAGACCGACCCGCCCGAGTGCAACAACGGCGACAAGAGCTTCACGATCACCTACAAGACGCCGTTCGCGGACTGGAACTCCCTCTTCGGCAACGCCTCGATCCTGCCCGCGCACATCGTCGAGCAGCAGACCGGGGTCACCGACCTCATCGCCGCGCTCAAGGCGAAGGTCCCGGCGACCCTCAAGAAGATCGGTGACTTCTACGACACCGGATGGATCTTCAAGCCGGGTCAGTTCAACGCGGCGATCAGCCCGTCCGCCGGGCCCTACGTGATCGCGACCTGGCAGGCCGGCTCCTCGCTGACCCTCAAGCCGAACCCCAAGTGGTGGGGGACCCCGCCGCGTTCCGAGACGATCGTCTTCCGGTACATCTCGCAGGACCAGCAGTCCCAGGCGCTGCAGAACGGTGAGGTCCAGGTCATGGACCCGCAGCCCAACCCGGACCTGCTCCAGCAGCTCAAGGGGATCGGTCCCTCGGTCCAGGTGTCGACCCACGACCAGTTCACCTTCGAGCACTACGACTTCAACTTCCACGGCGAGTTCGCGAACAAGGACCTCCGGGTCGCGTTCGCGAAGTGCCTGCCGCGGCAGACGATCGTGGACAACCTGATCAAGCCGCTCAACCCGGACGCCAAGGTTCTTGAGTCCCGCTACCTGCTGCCCTTCCAGCCCGCCTACGACGCGGTCGCCGCGAGCGCGGGCGGCTCCGCCTACGACAAGGTCGACATCGCCGGCGCCAAGGCGATCCTGACCCGTCTGGGCAAGGTCGGCGTGCAGGTCCGGATCGGCCACAACACGCCGAACCCGCGCCGTACCTCCGAGGTGGCCCTCATCCGGGCCTCCTGTGACCAGGCCGGGTTCAAGATCGTGGACGCCGGACAGGACGACTTCTTCGGCAACGGCCTGGCCAACGGCAACTTCGACGTCGCCCTGTTCGCGTGGTCCGGCTCGGCGCTGGTCACCGCGTCCAACTCGACGTACGTGACCGGTGGCGGCAACAACAACGGGCACTACTCGAACCCGCAGGTCGACGCCCTGATCCAGAAGCTGAACCAGGAGCTCGATCCCGACACCCAGCAGCAGCTGATCGGGCAGATCGAGAAGCTCCTCTGGGACGACGTGGCCACCATCCCGGTCTTCGCCTTCCCCGCCGTTCTGGCGACGGCAGCGAACGTCCAGGGCGTGCAGTACAACGCCAGCCAGTCCGATATCACCTACAACGTCAGCCAGTGGTCGCTCAAGCAGTAGCCACCGGCTGACCCCGATGGAACGACGCCACGAGGCGGGGATGACAATCGTCGCGCAGTGGTGAGGACGACCAAGACCAGCACGTGGGCTGGGGGTCGGGAGCATCGCTCCCGGCCCCCAGCGTGCAGGTGGGTCCCACGGAACGGGGATCGGTGCCGAGGGCGCCGGGCCGCCTCCGGGGACCGAGGGCAGGAGCCGGTGCGCTCGCGGAGCGGGCCGGGGCAGTCAGAGCTCCGACGCAGGGTCGGGGCGCATCGGCCCGGTGCGGTGGGCCGGTCGACATGTCGGTCGGGCGTCTCGGTGGAGCGCGGCGATCGGGTCTGGAGGTGGAGACGTGGCCGTCTTCGTGATCCGCAGGATGATCGCGTCGCTGCTGATCCTTCTGGCTTCCACGTTCATCGTGTTCGTCCTGGTCGCCAACTCGGGGGACCCCCTGGGTGACCTGAAGACGGACCAGTCGCCGAACCGGGCCCAGAAGATCGCCCAGCGGACCGCCGATCTCCACCTCGACCAGTCCGTGCCGCGGCGCTACGTGGGCTGGCTCGAAGGCGTCGGAAAGTGCGTGATGCCCGGGCAGAAGTGCGATCTGGGCACGAACCGCCAGCACCAGGATGTCACGACCCTCCTCGACCAGGCCATGGGCGTCACGTTGCGACTGGTCCTGGTGGCGACGCTGCTGGCGATCCTGATCGGGGTGACCTTCGGGATCATCTCCGCGATCCGGCAGTACAGCGGATTCGACTACACGATCACCTTCGCCGCGTTCGTCTTCTTCTCGCTCCCCATCTTCTGGGTCTCCGTGCTGCTCAAGCAGTACCTGGCGATCCGGTTCAACAACTGGCTCTGGGACCCGAGAATCAGCATCCCCTGGCTCCTGGGGCTCAGCCTGGCCTCGGCGGTCACCTGGGGGGCGCTGCTCGGCGGGGACCGCCGGCGCCGCTGGACGGTGCGCGGGATCGCCTTCGTCCTCTCCGCGCTGATTCTCGAGTACATGTCATTGAGCAAGTGGTTCAAGACGCCGAGTCTGGGCCCGGTGCTCGTCACCCTGTTCTGCGCCGGGAGCGCCTTCGGCGTGACCTGGCTCGTGGCCGGCCTGCGCCATCGGTCGGTGCTCTACGCCAGTCTGGCGAGCGCCGGGGTGGGCGTGGTCGCCCAGTTCGCCCTGCTGCCCGTCCTTGACTCGCCCTCCTGGAGTGGCCTGGCGCTCCTGGCCCTGGTCACCGTCGCCGTCGGCATCGGCCTCGGGTACCTCCTGGGTGGTCTGGACCGTGCGCAGGCGGCCCGCGCCGCCGCGCTGACGGGGCTGCTCTGCGGATTCTGGATCATGGTCGACCGTACCCTCGACCGTGTCCCGCACTACTCCATGCAGGTGAACGGCCGGCTGATGGCCACCATCAGCGCCAACACGCCGAACCTCAACGGCAACTTCTACGACTTCCTGATCGACGACCTCACCCACCTCGTGCTCCCGACGATCGCGATCATGCTGATCTCCTTCGCGACCTACACGCGGTACACGCGCAGCACGATGCTCGAGGTGATGAACCAGGACTACATCCGCACGGCGCGGGCGAAGGGGCTCACCGAGCGCACGGTGATCATGCGCCACGGGTTCCGGAACGCGCTCATCCCGGTGACCACGCTCATGGCCTTCGACCTGGGCAACGTCATCGCGGGCGCGGTCATCACGGAGAACGTCTTCGGCTGGCAGGGCATGGGATCCCTCTTCGTGCACGCGTTGACCGTCACGGACCCCGCGCCGGTGATGGCCTTCTTCATCGTGACGGCGGCGTCCATCGTCGTCTTCAACATGCTGGCGGACCTCGCGTACGCCTATCTCGACCCGCGGATCCGGTTGTCATGAGTCCGATCGACCTGAGCCCGTTCGCCATGAGCCCGTTCGCCATGAGCCCGTTCGCCGTGAACCCGGTCCACCTGAGTCCGGTCCACCTGACCGTCGAGCGCACCCTGATCCCGAGCCGGGAGTTCCCGACC
The DNA here is from genome assembly GCA_964583765.1 of uncultured Kineosporiaceae bacterium. Taxonomy (GTDB): domain Bacteria; phylum Actinomycetota; class Actinomycetes; order Actinomycetales; family Kineosporiaceae; genus CAZOWW01. Next base: position 22,051 of record CAZOWW010000059.1, on the reverse strand, counting down.
CCGGACCGGCGGCTCCCTAGCCAGTCGCAGCGAGAGGACGGGGACCGATGAGCTCCGAACCTTCCACCGCGCCCCCCGCGCCGACGGTCGAACGTGAGTTCACCGTCGTCGCCCGTACCCAGGCGCAGATGGTCAGGCGCCGGTTCTTCCGGCACCGGGGTGCGCTGGGCGGCATGCTCGTCCTGCTGGCGATCGTGGTGCTCGCCTTCAGCTCCATCGGCTTCGGCCCGGTGCACGGTTGGTGGCACCAGAGCTACGACGGCAGCGGCGACGTGGTGAACGGGGGCAGCCCCACGCTCAGCGTCCTGCCGAAGTTCCTCGGCGGCCACGGCTTCTCGATCGGCCAGCACCCCTTCGGGCAGTCCGACATCGGCACCGACTTCTTCGCCCTGACCATGCGCGGCGCGCAGCAGAGCCTGATCATCGCCTTCACCGTCGGACTGGTCTCGACCCTGCTGGGCCTGCTCGTGGGCGCCATCGCGGGTTTCTTCCGGGGATTCGCGGAGAGCGTGCTCATGCGGATCACCGACGTCTTCCTGACCATCCCGCTCCTGGTGATCGCGGCGATCGTGGCGCACAAGTACGGCGGGGCGGGGATCATGGCCCTGGCCCTGGTGCTCGGTTTCCTGGAGTGGATGCAGCTGGCCCGGTTGATCCGCGGTGAGCTGCTCTCGCTGCGGGAGAAGGAGTTCATCGAGGCGGCGCGGGCCCTGGGCGCCAGCGGTCCGCGGATCATCATGCGTCACCTGCTGCCGAACATCGTGGGCACGATCATCGTGAACGCCACGTTGACCATCTCCTCCGCGATCCTCCTGGAGACGGCGCTCAGCTACCTCGGTCTCGGTGTGCGGGCGCCCGACACCTCGCTGGGGCTCCTGGTGTCGAACTACCAGACGGCGTCCACCACCCGGCCCTGGCTGTTCTGGTGGCCCGGTCTGTTCATCATCGCGATCGCGTTGTCCGTGAACTTCATCGGCGACGGCCTCCGTGACGCGTTCGACCCCAAGCAGAACAGGGTGCGCGCATGAGCGACGAGACGACCGCGCCACTGCTCTCGGTGGAGGATCTCGCGGTGCGGTTCCCGACCGAGGACGGCGTGGTCAACGCCGTCCGCGGGGTGTCCTACACGCTGGCCGAGCGGGAGGTGCTCGGGATCGTCGGGGAGTCCGGCTCGGGCAAGTCGGTCTCGTCCATGGCGCTCATGCAGCTGCTGCCGCGCACCGCGCAGGTCGAGGGTCGGGTGCTGCTGCGGGGCCGGGACGTGCTGCGCATGAGTGCCGCCGAGCAGCGGTCGTTGCGCGGGCGGCGGATCGGCATGATCTTCCAGGACCCCATGACCGCGCTGAATCCCGTCTACAGCATCGGTGACCAGCTCGCGGAGACCGTGCGCTCGCACGAGGCGGTCTCCCGCAGGCGGGCGCTGGACCGGGCGCTGGAGATGCTGGACCTGGTGGGCATCCCGCAGCCGCGGGAGCGGCTCGGTGCCTACCCGCACGAGTTCTCCGGCGGTATGCGGCAGCGGGTGATGATCGCGATGGCGGTGATCAACAACCCGGAGATCATCATCGCGGACGAGCCGACCACGGCCCTCGACGTCACCGTGCAGGCCCAGATCCTGGAGAAGCTGCTCGAGGTCAAGGACGCCGTCAACGCCGCGATCATCCTGATCACCCACGACCTCGGGGTGGTCGCCTCGATCGCCCAGCGCGTGCTCGTGATGTACGCGGGCCGGGCGGTCGAGTACGGCGAGACGGCGCAGGTGTTCCGGTCGCCGCGCATGCCCTACACGGCCGGTCTGCTCGGTTCGATCCCGACCCTGGCGAGTGCCGGCACCCGATTGCGGCCGATCCCGGGTTCCCCGCCGTCACTGATCAATCTGCCGCCGGGGTGTCCGTTCTCGCCGCGGTGCCCACTGCGGATCGAGCGGTGCGAACAGGTCGAGCCGTCCCTGACGGCGACCGAACAGCAGGCGCACACCGCCGCCTGCCACCGGTGGGTGGACCTGGCCGACCGTGAGGACCCCGTGTCGATCTTCCGGAACGAAGAGGTGGGCTCGTGAGCGCGAGCACGCAGACCGCGACCGGGGTGGGGGCCGTCGAGTCCCGGCACCTGCTCGAGGTCACCGACCTGGTGATGAACTTCCCCGTCAAGGGCGGGGGGCTGCTGCGGCGGACCGTCGGCCACGTCCAGGCCGTCAGCGGGATCACCTTCGCGGTGGACCGGGGCGAGACGCTGGGGCTCGTGGGGGAGTCCGGCTGCGGCAAGTCGACCACGGGACGGGCGGTGCTGCAGTTGCACCGCCCCACCTCCGGATCGGTGCGTTTCGACGGACTCGAGCTGACCACCCTGCCCGTGCGTGCCCTGCGCGAGGTGCGCCGGGACATGCAGATCGTGTTCCAGGACCCGTACGCCTCGCTCAATCCGAAGATGCCGATCAACGACATCGTCGCCGAGCCCTTCAGGATCCACGGCACCTGGGCGACCGCCGGCCCGGACCGGGTCGCCGAGCTGCTGCGCGTGGTGGGGCTGAACCCCGAGCACGGCAACCGTTACCCGCACGAGTTCTCCGGCGGTCAGCGCCAGCGGATCGGGATCGCCCGCGCGCTGGCCCTGGAGCCGAAGCTGCTGATCCTCGACGAGCCGGTCTCGGCGCTGGACGTCTCGGTTCAGGCCGGGGTGGTGAACCTGCTGGAGGAACTGCAGGAACGCCTGAACCTCGCCTACGTCTTCATCGCGCACGACCTCTCCGTGGTGCGGCACATCTCCGACCGGGTGGCCGTGATGTACCTCGGGAAGATCATGGAGATCGGTGGCCGGGACGACGTCTACGACCGGCCCCGGCACCCGTACACCCAGGCACTGCTCTCGGCCGCCCCGATCGCCGACCCGACCAGTCAGGCGCATCGCGAACGGATCCTGCTCTCCGGGGACGTTCCCAGTCCGGTGAACCCGCCGAGCGGATGCCGCTTCCGGACCCGGTGCTGGAAGGCCCAGGAGATCTGCGCCCAGGAGGTGCCGGCTCTGATCCCGCGGGCCGGCAGCGAGCCCGCGCACCAGGTGGCCTGTCACTTCGCCGAGGTGCACGCCGTCGTCTGAACCGGTGGCCACGGCCGACCCGGTCCGGGGTGCCGGTCCGGTGGTCGGTCGGCGTGCCTGCGGTCAGCTGGTGAGCCGGTGGTCGGTCGGTGAGCCGGTGGTCAGCTCGCCCGGGGCGCGGGTTCCCGGGTGCACAGGCACAGTTCGTTGCCCTCGGCGTCCGCGACCACCCACCAGGAGGGGGCGTGGGCGTCCGTGACGAGTCGGCCGCCCGCGGCCAGGGTCTCGGCGAGTCGTTGCCGGGCCGCCGCGACGTCGGGCAGGTAGACGTCCAGGTGCAGCCGTCCCCGCTCCGTGCGGGGCGGGTCCATCGCTTGGAACCAGAGCACCGGTCCGCGGCCCAGGGGGTCGTGCAGCTCGCGCTGGCCGTCGGCGGACGCCCACTCCTGGTATCCGAGCCCGGCACGCCAGAACGGCCGCACCGCATCGGCGTCCACGCAGTCCAGGGCGATCTCCACTCGCTCGGGCGCCGGCAGCACCACGCCGTCCACGAGGTCCGCCGCCGCCAGCACGGAGCGGGCCAGATCCAGGTCCCGCGTGGTCACCCCGCCCGCGGAGTGGGTGCTCAGTGCCAGGAACACGGTGTTCCCGCGCAGGTCGAGGTCGGGGTGGTGGTCCTGCTCCTCGGCCGCCCGGGCGATCAGCCCGATCAGCCGCACCGCCGCGGCGAAGTCCGGGGCCTGCACGGCCAGGGTGAGTGCCCCGGCGACGTGGTGGTCCACCCCGGGCAACCCGGGCAGGGCCTCGGCCAGGTCGGCGGGGGAGAGTCGGGACACGGGAGAGTCGGCCATCTGCTCACAGTGCCCTCCGGCCCGGGCGCCGGCAATCCCGGAACTACTGGGCCCGGAGGACGACGGCGCCCAGTGACACGACGGTGGGTTGAGAATGCATCCACGCTGCGTGGATCCGCGGCGACATTCCACCGAATTCTGAGGTGAGCCGCTGTCGATCTCTCGGCAGCGGCAGCTCCGGTGTGGCACTCTCGGCCAGTGGACGAGACGGTCATGGCCCCGGACGGCGTCATCCTCGTGGTGGGCGCGGCCGTGGTCGACGACCTGGACCACCCCACGCTGCTCCTCGCGGCCCGCCGGACCGAGCCGCCTCACCTCGCCGGCGGGTGGGAACTGCCCGGGGGCAAGGTCGAGCCGGGGGAGACCCTGCTGGCCGCGCTACGCCGGGAGCTCGAGGAGGAACTCGGCGTCCAGGTGGAGCTGGGACGCGAGGTCACCGGACCGGACGAGGACCGGCCGGGGTGGCAGATGTCCCCCCGGCACCGGATGCGGGTCTGGCTCGTGCGGGTGGTCGGCCGGCCACCGCGCCCTCTGGAGGGCCACGACCAGCTGCGGTGGCTCGGGGCGGGGCACTGGCTGGACGTGCCGTGGCTCCCCGCCGACATGCCCGTGGTACAGGCGCTGCTCGCCGGGTGAACCCGGTGCCGCCGCCGGTCGTGGGCTGCCCGGCGCGCGACGGTGCGAGCGTCCCTGGGTGAACGTCCCTGGGTGAACGTCCCTGAGCGGACCGTCCAGCCTGACACAGGGTGAGCGGTGCGGACCGGTCCCTCGCCGCCGGGTGCGTGCACAGGACAGCCCTAGAATGGGCTCGCCCAGTCCCGCGACGATAGTGAGTACTCGCGCATGTCCCTCCGAACCCGTGACGACCTGCGCAATGTGGCCATCGTCGCCCACGTCGACCACGGCAAGACCACTCTTGTCGACGCCATGCTCTGGCAGACCGGCTCCTTCGGGGCCCACCAGCACGTGGACGAGCGCGCCATGGACTCCGGTGACCTCGAGCGCGAGAAGGGCATCACGATCCTCGCGAAGAACACCGCGGTCCGCTGGACCGGGGTGGGTGCGCCGCCCGAGGGCGTCACCTTCAACATCGTGGACACCCCTGGTCACGCCGACTTCGGCGGCGAGGTGGAGCGGGGCCTGTCCATGGTGGACGGGGTCGTGCTGCTGGTCGACGCCTCCGAGGGCCCGCTGCCGCAGACCCGGTTCGTGCTGCGCAAGGCACTCACCGCGCACCTTCCCGTGGTCCTCGTGGTGAACAAGGTGGACCGCTCGGACGCCCGGATCGCCGAGGTCGTCGACGAGACCTACGAGCTCTTCCTCGACCTCACCGAGGGCACGGACCTGGACGTGGACGCCGTCCTCGGCTTCCCGATCGTGTACGCGGCGGCCAAGGCCGGCCGGGCGAGCCTGGAACGCCCCGAGAACGGGGCCCTGCCGGACAGCCCCGACCTGCAGCCCCTCTTCGCCACGATCATGGCGACCGTGCCGCCGCCGTCCTACGACGACGAGGCTCCGCTGCAGGCACATGTGACCAACCTCGACGCCTCGCCCTTCCTGGGCCGCCTCGCGCTGTGCCGGGTGCGGTCCGGGCAGATCCGGCGCGGCCAGCAGGCCGCCTGGTGCCGGCGCGACGGCTCGGTCGAGCGGGTCAAGGTCGCCGAACTCCTCATGACCGAGGCCCTGGACCGGGTGAGTGCGACCGAGGCCGGTCCCGGGGACATCATCGCGGTGTCCGGTATCCCGGACATCACCATCGGGGAGACCCTCGCCGACCCCGACGACCCCCGGCCGTTGCCGCTGATCACGGTGGACGAGCCGGCGATCTCGATGACCCTCGGCACGAACACCTCGCCGCTGGCCGGCAGGGTGCGGGGACACAAGCTGACCGCCCGGCTGGTCAAGGACCGGCTCGAGCGGGAGCTCGTCGGCAACGTCTCGATCCGGGTGCTGCCCACGGAGCGGCCGGACACCTGGGAGGTGCAGGGCCGGGGCGAGCTGGCGCTGGCGATCCTCGTCGAGACCATGCGCCGGGAGCGCTTCGAGCTCACCGTGGGCAAGCCGCAGGTGGTGACCCGGGAGATCGACGGTCGCCTGCACGAACCCTTCGAGCGGCTCACCATCGACGTGCCGGAGGAGTACCTCGGGGCGGTGACCCAGTTGCTCGCCCTGCGCAAGGGACGCATGGAGCACATGGTCAACCACGGCACCGGCTGGGTCCGGATCGAGTTCAGCGTCCCGGCCCGTGGCCTGATCGGTTTCCGCACCGAGTTCCTCACCGAGACCCGTGGCACCGGCATCGCCCACCACGTCTTCGAGCAGTACGAGCCCTGGGTCGGTGAGTTGCGGACCCGCCCCACGGGCTCGCTCGTGGCCGACCGGGCCGGGGTCGTCACCTCGTACGCGAGCTTCAACCTGCAGGAACGCGGCACCCTGTTCGTGCCGCCGACCACCGAGGTGTACGAGGGCATGATCGTCGGGGAGAACTCCCGCTCCGACGACATGGACGTGAACATCACCAAGGAGAAGAAGCTCACCAACATCCGCTCCTCCACCGGTGACGAACTCGAGCGCCTGGTGCCGCCGCGCACCCTCTCCCTGGAGCAGAGCCTGGAGTTCTGCCGCGACGACGAGTGCGTCGAGATCACGCCCCAGGCCATTCGCCTGCGCAAGGTCGAGCTCGTCGCCTTCGAGCGCGAGAAGCGCCGGGCCCGCGCGCGGCGCGCCTGATCGACGGGGACGCGGCGCGCCTGATCGGCAGTGCGGTGACGGGGCGCCGTCGCGGACAGGCCACACTGGACGGGTGACCACCTCTGCCGATCGCCGGTTGCTCCTCGTGCACGCTCATCCGGACGACGAGACGATCAACAGCGGTGCCACCATGGCCGCCTACGTCGCCCGGGGAGTCTCGGTGGCTCTGGTCACGTGCACGCGGGGCGAAGAGGGAGAGATCATCCCGGCCGAGCTCGGCCACCTGGTCGCAGGCCGGGACGACGCCCTCGGAGCCGAGCGCACGCGCGAGCTGGCCTCGGCCATGGCCCTGCTGGGGGTCACCGATCACCGGTTCCTGGGGGAGGGCGAACCCGGGTTCGCCCCGCGGATCTACCGCGACTCGGGCATGGCGGTGGCCCCGGACGGCACCGTGGTGCCCGCCCCGGACATCCGGCCGGACGCCTTCGCCCTGGCTGACCCGGACGAGGCCGCGGCCCGGCTGGCCACGGTGATCCGGCGTCTGCGCCCGCAGGTACTCCTCACCTACGAGCCCGGGGGCGGCTACGGGCACCCGGACCACCTGCAGGCGCACCGGGTGGCGATGGCGGCCGTGGAACTCGCCGAGCGGGAGGATCCCGCCTGTCACGGTGCGGGGCGGGCGCCGTGGCGGGTGTCGAAGGTCTACTGGTCGGTGCTGCCGGAATCGGCGGCGGACCAGGCCCCCGCCGCACCGGATCGTGCCGTGCCGTCCTTCGTGGTGCCCGACGACGAGGTCACGACCCGGGTGGACGCCGAGGCCTTCGTCAGCGCCAAGGCCGCGGCCCTGCGCGCGCACGCCACCCAGGTCGCGGTGGCCCCGGACGGCCGTTCCTTCACCCTCGCCGATGGTGCGGGCATGCCGCTGTCGGGGATCGAGTACTACCGGCTCGCCTGCGGGAAGTTCGGCGCCGAGGTGGGGCCGGACGGCCGCGAGAGCGACCTGTTCGACGGGATCGCCTGAACGCACCCCGCCGCCGGCGGTGACCGGGGGTCCGGTGTCCCCGTTCGGCACGCGCCGTGAGCACATCCCGTGCTGGCGACCTTTCGTCGCCGCTCCGTGACACCCTGTCACCGTGAGGCTGGGCTGTCCGGGTGGTTCGGCCTCTGCCCGTACACGTTCGGGTGATGTCCTCCGCGCTCTCCGCCACAGTCACGCTCTGTCGCCGGCAAGGTGGTCTGACTACCGTGAGCGATCGCGTGGGATCCGGGCACCGTCCTGGCGCCGGACCGCGCGACCGCGCCGTGGTCGAGAGGGTGGGGACGTGCGCGGAGGGATGGACAGGACGACGACGCGGGACGAGGGATCCGGGGGGATCATCGGCTCCGGACCGGCGGATGTGGTGCGGACCCAGGAGCGGTACCGCCGCAGGCGCCTGGCCCACCTCGCGATGCTCCTGGCGCCCGTGGCGGCGTGGATGTGGTTCCGGGTGCTCACCACCGGCAGTGCGGCTCCGCCGTCCCCGCCGGCCATGGACCCGATGCTCATGGTGATGTTGCTCATCCTGCTCGCGATGCCGCTGATGATGGTCGGCATGTGGCTGGTGGCGGGCCGGTCGCCGCACGTGACCTTCCGCCGGGAGCAGATCGACGTCCGCCTCGACGACGTCAAGGGGCTGGCGCCGGTGCGGGCCGAGGTGGAGCAGACCCTCGCCGTCTTCCGCAACGCGGCGAGTTTCCAGCGCGAGATGGGTGGGACACCGCGCCGGGGGCTGCTCTTCGACGGGCCTCCCGGGACGGGCAAGACGCACATGGCCAAGGCCATGGCGGCCGAGGCCGGGGTTCCCTTCCTCTTCGTCTCGGCGACCTCCTTCCAGTCGATGTTCTACGGCGCCACCGCCCGCAAGATCCGCTCGTACTTCAAGGAGCTGCGCCGTGCGGCCCGCGCCGAGGGCGCGGCGATCGGGTTCATCGAGGAGATCGACGCCATCGCCACCGCCCGTTCGGGGCTGGGTGCCACGGCTGCTCCGGCGGGTCTCGTGCCGTCCCGTGCCTGGGGTCCCGGAGCCGGCCTGCGTGCGCAGTTGTCGGGCGGGACGTCGTCCGGCTCGGTCACCCACGCGGCGATCAGCGAGGGCGTGGGCGGGGTCGTCAACGAACTGCTCGTGCAGATGCAGTCCTTCGACCAGCCGACCGGCCGGCAGCGCGCGGTCGCCCTGTTGGTGGACGCGGTGAACCGGTACCTGCCACCGCACCGGCAGCTCTCCCGGCCCCGGCCCGAGCCCGTGAACGTACTGATCATCGCGGCCACCAACCGTTCCTCCGACCTGGACCCGGCCCTGCTGCGTCCGGGGCGCTTCGACCGCAGGCTGACCTTCGGCCTGCCGGACAAGGCCGGCCGGAGGGAGATCATCGACCACTTCCTGGCCCGCAAGGCGCATGACGACCAGCTCGACGAGGACGAGTACCGCGACGCCCTCGCGGGGGTCACCCAGGGGTACAGCCCGGTGATGATCGAGCACCTGCTCGACGAGGCCCTCGTGTACGCCCTGCGCCGGGACGCGATGAGCCTGTCCTGGGCGGATCTGGCGCAGGCCAGGCTCTCCACGGAGATCGGCGTCGGCCAGCCGGTGGGGTACACCGCCCACGAGAAGAACCTGATCGCCACGCACGAGGCCGGGCACGCCGTGATGGCCTGGCTCGTCGCCCCCCAGCGACGGCTGGAGATCCTGACGATCATCAAGCGCGGGGATGCCCTCGGCATGCTCTCCCACGGTGACCGCGAGGACGTCTACACCCGGTCCCGCTCCGAGTTGGAGAGCATGATCCAGATCGCGTTCGGGGGGCAGGTCGCCGAGGAGATCTTCTTCGGTGACATCTCGACCGGTCCGGCCGGCGACCTGCAGTACGCCACCACGGTGGCGGCACAGATGGTCGGCGCGGCCGGCATGTCGGACACCCTGATCTCGTACTCCGCTGTCCAGGGCGGTCCGTTCAACTCGGACAACCTGGTCGGCCGCGTGATCGGGGACAGCGCGGGACGCCGGATGGTCGAGAGCACCCTGAGCCAGGCGCGGGAGGAGGCCCGGATGCTGCTGTCCCTGCACCGGCACCTCGTCGCGGCGCTCCGGGACGCGCTGCTGGAGCGGCACGAACTGGTCGGGCACGAGATCACCGATGTCCTGGTCGCCGCGGGCGGCGCCCGGGACCGGGTGATCGACCTGCGCTCCTGCGCCGTTGGCGATGCCGGCGCCTGATCTACCCACCTATCCTGGCGGCATGCCGGACGACGTGGGCCACGCGGTCCCCTCCGCCACGGGAGCTCTCTCCTGGGCACCGACCGATCCCGGTGCCCAGGAGGCCGTCCCCCAGGGGGCCGCTCCCCAGGAGGACGAGCGGCTCCGGGCGGACTTCCGCCGGGCGGTTGGGCGGTTCGCCACCGGGGTCACCGTGGTGAGCACCTGTCCCCGCGGGGTCGACCACGCGATGACGGCCAACGCCTTCACCTCGGTCTCGCTCGACCCGCCCCTGGTGCTGGTGTGCGTGGAGACCCAGGCACGCTTCCACGACGCGGTGCTCGAGTCGGGGCGTTGGGCGGTGAGCATCCTGTCCGCGCAGGGGCGGCCGGCCGCGAGTTGGCTCGCCACCCGTGGCCGTCCGGTGGTGGGGCAGTTGGACGGCGTGCCGCACCGGCGGGGGGAGTACAGCGGAGCGGCCCTCGTGGACGCCGCCGTCGCCTGGCTGGAGTGCCGTACCCAGGCGGTGCACCCCGCCGGGGACCACTCGATCGTGGTCGGCGAGGTGGTCCGCGCCGAGCTGGGTGGCCCCGGGGAACGGGTTCTCGTGTATCACACGAGCGCCTACCGAGAGTTGGGCTGAGCTACACTTCGGCCCCAGATGGCGAACTCGCAACGTGTTGAGTCGTCAACAGAACGGCGTCAGGCATCGAAATGATCTCCGCTTGACTACTATCAGTAGCTAGTGAGTGCACAGCGTGGTCCTTGGTTTCGCATCCCCCGCGAGGGGAGCTGCCACCTAGGATGGCCCCGGGGCTAACCGATCCACTTCGACTGTCGTGAGGCTGGGAGGAGTCGGTGACCGCTGACGTCTCGCGCCCGGAGGCCATGACGGCGGGTGCAGCCCCGGACCAGGGTGAGATCGAGCTGATCTCGAGCGGACCGGTATCGGGTTCCGGTGCGGACGAGCAGGTCGCCGGGCCGAGGTCCGACCAGGCGGTGCAGCCCACGACCGGTGCTCCCGCCGCGGCTGCGGGCAACGTGAAGGGCCGCGACGGCGCGCCCGCCGAGCCCGCACTGACCGGGCCGATCCCCGCCTTCCGCTGGCCCGACAGCGAGCCGTGGCACCGTCCGCTTCCGGTGGTCGAGCCCGAGTGGCTCAAGGCCAGCGATGCCCCGCAGTCCTCGGACGCGCCCCGCCCGGCGTCGACCGGGTCCTCGGCCCCCGCTGCGCCTGCCGCATCCGCCGCCCCTGCCGCCTTCCCCACACCGTCCGCGGTCCCGCCCGCGTCTGTCGCGTCCCCGGTGCAGCCGGGTGCGCGCGCCGAGGCTGCGGCCCATTCCGGCAGCGAGCTGCCGGCGGTGGCCCATGCCGGGAGCGAGCTGCCGGCGGCGGCACCGCTGCCCGTCCGACCCCTGCCCTCGGGGCGGGGTGCCGGGCACCGGCCGACCATGCCCAACCCGTTCGGGCGGAGCGCCGGGCAGCAACCTCCCGCGCCTCCCGCCGTGGCCGCGCCGCCCGCGATCCCGGCGGCCCCCGCTGCCCCTGCGCCTGCCGCTCCCGCCTCGGGCGCCTCCACCCGGTCCACGCGCCGGGCCTCGGCCTCCGCGCTGTTCACCCGGGCCTCCGCGGCCCAGTCGAGCGCGCCCCCGGCCCCCCCGCAGCCCTCACCCCCGAGCGGGGCCCCGTCCTTCGCGCCGGGCGCCGCGCCGTTCGGGCAGGCAACTCCCGCTGCCCCGTTCGCGCAGGCAACTCCCGCTGCCCCGTTCGCGCAGGCGGCCCCGTTCGCGCAGGCCGCCCCGTCCGGCCCGGCCTCGCCGGCCCTCGACAGCCGCGGAGAGCCCGGACAGGGTGAGGCACTGCCGCGCCGGCCGCTGCCCAAGCGTCCCGTCGGCGGTTCCTTCTCGCCGGGGCTGGCTGCCACGACCCCCTCGGCCTGGCCCGCACCGGCGCCCGCGGCGCAGGTGGCGCCGCCCGTGGCGGAACCGGTCGAGCCGCTGCCGCGCCGGCCGCTGCCCAAGCGTCCGATCCCGCCGCCCGGGGGAGCGCCGTCCACCACGCGCCCGGCGCCCGCCTCGCTCTTCATGCCGGCCGGGGCCCAGGCCTGGACGCCGCAGGCGGAGGCGGTCTCGCTCTTCGAGCCCAAGGTGAAGCCGGAGCCTCGTCCGGATCCTGCGCCGGGGGAGTCCGGAACCCCGGTCCCGCGGAGCGCGGAGGTCTTCGCCGCCCGCTCCGACGTGCGCGATCCGGCGGATCTCTTCGTGCCGACGGCCTCGCTGGACCTGTCCGCGCTGGCGGACAACGTGGCGTCCGGCACCGCTCCGGCGTCGACCGGAATGCCGCCGCAGCACCAGCCGCCGACCCGAGCGCCGCAGCCGCCGGCCGAGCCGGCCGTGCGCCCGCACCGGGCCACGCCGGCCAGTCTCGAGGCGTTGCTCTCGCAGTTCGGCCAGCGCGACCGATCTCTCTCCGCGACCGAGCCCGCCCCTGCGGAGGCCTCGGAGGAACTGCGGCCGAGCTCCTTCCTGCAGTGGGCCGTGCCCGGGGAGACCGCCCCCGACCAGCGGGCGGTACCACCGGGGCAGGAGACCGCAGCCGGACGGGCTGCGGCGGCCGAGCGGGCCGCCGGCTCCTGGGGTGCGCCCGAAGCGCGACCCGGTGACGCCCCCGCCGCACGCGGTACCGGAGGGTGGCAACGCCCCGCACCCGGTGGCGGCTTCGAGCCGCCCGTGGTGTCGCGCACCCCGATCGAGCAGTCCGTCCCGGTCGAGGGCGGAGCGATCGACGGCGCACCCGATGAGCTCTCGGTGCCCGGACGGAACCGGGGGACCCGGCCCGATCCGACGGCCCGGTCCGGCGGTCGCGTATCGCCCGCGACACCCCCGGAGCAGCCCCCGCCGTCCCTGGCCGACCTGAACTTCCCCGACAGCGGTCCGGTGGTCCTGCACCTGGCCGACACGGACACCGACCCCGGGGCGGAGTCCGGGCGGCCGAAGCTGGAGCTCTGGCGCCTGCTCGAGCCGGTGGACATGAGCGGGTTCGACCGGGACACGGCGCGGACCCCGACCCCTGCCGCCGGGGCGCTGGGGGTCGATGCCGTCGCCGAGACCGTGGAGGCGAGCGACCGGTTCGCCGGCCGTCCCGTCGAGGTCGGCGCGACCGCGCCGAGCGCCGTCCCCACGGCGGTCGACCGCAGTCTGTGGCTGCCGCAGGTCCCGCAGGGCGACGTCGTGTCCACCGAGAAGGTGCCGGACGAGACGCCGCGCTCCCGCCGGCGTTGGCTGCTCATGGCAGCCGCCGTGGTGATCGGCGGATACCTGCTGACCGCGTGGGCCGTCAGCGGGCGGGTCCCGCAGGGCACGACGGTGGACGGCGTGGCGATCGGCGGCCTGGGACGCAATGCGGCCGTCGAGCGGCTGCGCTCCTCGCTGAACGCGGGCATGGTCCAGCTGACCCTGAAGGTCGGGGACCGGCAGGAGACCGTGCAGCCCAACGAGGTGGGTCTCGCCTTCGACCCGGAGGCGACCGTCGACGACCTCGCCGGGTTCTCGCTGTCCCCGACACACATCTGGCGTCAGATCCACGGCGCGGGCTCGGTCAAGGGATACGCGTCGCAGCCCTCCCTGCTCGACACGGCCCTGAACGACCTCGCCAAGCGCACGGCGGTCACCGCCGAGGACTCGAAGATCGTCTTTGATCACGGGCGTCCGGCCGTGGTGCCCGGGATCATGGGTCGCGGTCTCGACGTGCCGCAGGCGGTCTCCCTGATCACCCAGAACTGGCTGACCGGGAAGCGGCCGCTCACCCTGCCGGTGCAGGACGTCCAGCCCAAGGTGAGTCAGGAGGACGCCGAGAAGGCGCTCGACGACATCGCGGTGCCGGCGGTGAGCGCCCCCCTGCAACTCTCGGTGGCGGGACGGACCGTCACCCTGACCCCCGAGCAGTTCGGGCCGGCGCTGAGTGTCGCTCCGGGCCGGGACGGCGTGCTCACCCTGGTGGTGAACGGGGAGATGCTGCGGGACGCGGTCCTCGCCGCCGACCCCAGCATCGTCCAGCAGGCCGTGGATGCCCACTTCGAGATCAAGGACGGCACTCCGACGGCCGTGGACGGTTCCGCCGGTGTCACGATCGACCCGGACACCTTCGCGTCGGCGGTGCGCTCCGCGTTGCTCGTCCCCCGGCACAGCGTCTCGGTGGGCACGGTCAGCCAGCAGCCGTCGATGACCTCGGCGATGCTGTCGAGCCTGGGCGTGAAGGAGAAGGTGTCCTCGTACTCCCTGCCGCTGCCGGGTACCGCGAAGCGGGACGAGGCGGTCAAGGCGATCATCAAGAAGCTGAACGGCACCGTGGTCCGTCCGGGTGAGGTGTTCAGCTTCAACCAGGCCGTCGGCCAGGCACTGCTGGAGCAGGGATACAGCGACATCTCCATGGTCAGCGGAGGGCAGAGCAAGATCGAGATCGGTGGCCCCGACGCCAATGTGGCCACCCTGGTCTACAACGCGGCCTTCGAGGGCGGGTTCCAGAGCGTCTCGCACACCGCGCACGCCTTCTACTCCTCGAAGTACCCGATGGGCCGGGACGCCGTGGTGCGTTGGCCCGACATCGACCTGCAGTGGCGCGACGACGGTGCCGCGGGAGTGCTGATCCAGGCGTGGGTCGACTCCCGGGCCCACGTCGTCCTCTGGAGCACCCGCACCGCGGAGATCACCACCTCGGTCAGCGGGCGCACCGACCGGGTGTCGGCCTCGACCGTGCACGACACCTCGGGTGGCTGCACCCCCCAGAGCTCGGCGGACGGGTTCTCGGTCACGTTCAGCCGGGTGATCAAGACTTCCGGCGGTGACACTAAAGAACAGACCGCGACCACCCGTTATCTTCCAGTGGACAAGGTCGTCTGCGGGTAGCTCGTCCACCTTGTGATACTCGAGCGGCTCGACCTCCGCGGCGGCTAGTCTTCGGCCACGACGAACGGCAGGCGCTCGTCGGGTAGACAGGGGGCAGGTCAGCATGGGGTTCCTTGGCCACGAGGTGTCGCGGGAGTTCATCGCGGTACCGGACGCTGCCAAGTCTCAGATTCTCTACAAGTGGCCGGACATCAACATCCGCCGCTTCTCGCGCGTGATCGTCGAGCCCGACCAGGTGGCGGTCTTCATCTCGCGGGGCGAGCTCCTCGGCGTCCTGCCTCCGGGACGGCACCCGGTGGACGCCAAGGAACTGCCGTTCCTGGGCGCGGTGATCGACAACATCTCCGACGGCCGGGCGTACCGCTCCGAGCTGTACTTCGTGGGCACCCGCGAGTACGCCGGTGAGCGGTTCGGTGCGCAGCTCGACAGCGTCGCCGACCCGGCGACCGGGCTCGTCGTCACCCTGCGGGTGTTCGGCGAGTACTCGATGCGCGTGATCGACGCACCCAAGCTGATCCTCAACCTGACCGGCACGGTCGACGTCACGGACAACAACGCGATCGGCAACTGGGTGGACTCGCAGCTGCTCAAGGTGCTGCGCGCGGACGTCACCCGGCAGATCACCCGTAACGGGTGGCCGATCCTGGGGTTGTCCGCGTACACGGAGGAGATCGAGACCGCCGTGCTGGCCGCCGTGGCCGGCAACCTGGACCCCTACGGCCTGGCTGTGGCCCGCATGGGGAACTTCGAACTCAACATCGACGACGAGGACGCGGCGCGACTCAAGACCCTGTCCAAGGACGTCGCCTACACCCGGCTCACGGGCAGTTTCACCACCTACGCGGCTGGTGAGGCCCTGCTCGGCGCAGGTGAGGGGATGGCCAAGGGCGGTGGCGGGGCGAACGCCGCCCTGTTCGCCACCGGTCTGGGCATGGGTGGGCTCGGCGCCGGGGCCTTCCAGCAGGCGCCCCCGCCCGGCACGCCGCAGTTGCCGCCGCTCCCTGGCCCGCAGCCGCAGCAGCCCCAGCAGAACGCCCCGGCCGCGGCTGCCCCGTGGACCCAACCACCGCAGCCGCAGTCGGGCTCCGCTACCCCCGAGGCCGGTGCCAACTGCGCCGAGTGCGGCAACGGCCCGTTGTCGGCCTCGGCCAAGTTCTGCCCGCACTGCGGGTCTCCCGTGCGCGCTCCGCAGCCGTCGTTCTGTTCCGGGTGCGGTACGAGCCTGCCCCCGGGTACCCGGTTCTGCCCGAACTGCGGCACGCCGCAGGGTGGCGCGGCAACGCCGCCTCCTGCCGGTGGAGCCCCGGCGTGAACCTGAACGAGGCAGTCGTGCCGGTGCTGGCGAACCTGCCGGGCCGGGCCGGCGGTGGCCACGGTGGCGGCCACTCCAGCAGCGGTGGTGGGAGCAGCCACTCCAGCGGCATCTCCCACAGCTCCGGCTACGTCAGCCACGGCGGTGGCGGCGGCATGGGCATCGGCGGCGTGATCTTCGCGATCATCGTCATCATCGTGATCCTCGTGGTGGTCCGCAAGGTCAGGAAGGGCGGTGGCGGCGACAGCATGGGATCCGGGACGGACGGGTTCTCGCAACCCGATGCCTCGGCCTCGGACGTCGCGGCCCCGCCGGACTCCCTGGGCCGGGCACTCGGGCAGGCGCACCGCAGCGCGACCGCGGCCGAGCTCGCCGAGGGCATCGCCCAGATCACGGCGCACGACCCGGCCTTCGACCTGGAGGCGCTGACCGCAGGGACCAACCGGATCTTCTTCTCGGTCCAGCAGGCCTGGTCCGAGAAGAAGCCCGCGCAGACCCGTCAGGTGATGGCGGACGCGTTGTGGCAGGCGCACAAGGCCCAGATCGAGGGGTACGTCACCGCCGAGCAGACGAACCGCCTGGACGGCCTCGCGGTGCAGTCCCAGCAGTTCGTGGGGGCAGGGATCGGCGGCAACCACGACTTCGTGATCGTCCGGTTCTTCGCCTCCTCGGCCGACTACGTGGTCAACGACAGCAACGGCAAGGTCGTCCGCGGCCACCGTTCCGTGGAGGACTGGGTCGAGGACTGGGTCTTCGAGCGCTCGTCGAGTGCCTCGACCAAGGCCAGCGGGGGCACACTCGCTGCGCGCTGTCCCATCTGCAGCGCCCCGCTGGAACTGGACCTGAACGGTTCCTGCGCCTTCTGCCGGTCGCCTGTCTCCTCGGGAGCGGCTGACTGGGTGCTGACCCGGATCGACCAGCTGCCGTCGTGGGAGTGGGCGAACACGAACCTGCCCCGCTGACAGCTCGCTCGAGGGCCCCCGACCTGCCAGGCAGGTCGGGGGCCCTCGCGCAGGTGCGGCTCGTGCCGACGGCGGAGGTCGCCGTGCCCGCTCCGAGGTATGCGCTCCCGGCGGTGCACGCCTGGCCCCGGGGACGGACCGGAACCGCCGTCGGGGTACGCCGGTGGGCACCGGAACGGCGGTGGCACCGGAACGGCGGTGGGTCCAGGAACCGCGGTGGGCCCGGCGCCGAGGCGCCGGGCCCACCGGGTCGTGCGAGGTGTTCCTGGAATCAGCCGATGCGGAGAGTCAGCCGATCACGAGGCGACGCAGGTCACGCTCGCCGGGAGCGTGTTGGTCGACGTCCAGGAGGCCAGGAATCCGGCGGTCGTGCTGGTGCCCGTGGCGAGAGCTCCGTTGTAGCTGAGGTTGCTGATCGTCACGTTGCTCCCGGTGGAGGTCAACGTGCCTCCCCAGGCCTGGCTGATGGCCTGACCGGAGGCCAGGGTCCACTGGGCGCTCCAGCCGTTGATCGGCACCGTGCCGGAGTTCTTCACGGTGAGGGTCGCCTGGAGTCCACCGGTCCAGGAGCTCGCGACCGCCAGCGAGGCCGTGCACGCCTTCCCGCCGCTGGTGGTCGTGGTGGTGACCGGGCGCGTGGTGGTCGTGGTGGTGACCGGGCGCGTGGTGGTCGTGGTGGTGACCGGGCGCGT
>CAZOWW010000059.1:0-4269 GCA_964583765.1 uncultured Kineosporiaceae bacterium | reverse complement strand
GGTGGTCGTGGTGGTGACCGGGACCGATCCGTCGGGCTCGGAGCCGTAGGCGAGCACGCCGTTCTGGTAGACGGGGATGTCCGCCGTCTGCGAGAAACCGGTCGAGGTCAGGCCCTGGTGGCTGAAGTCGTTGCTCGGATCCCAGTTCGACTGCCAGTTGCTGTCCTGCGCGGCGATGAGCCCGAACTGGTAGTCCATCGTCCCGTAGAGCGGGATGCCCTCCCAGGAGATGGTGATGTAGTAGATCCCCTTGGCCGCGTCGTAGGCGGTGGGGCCGGTGATCTTCGAGGCCACGCCCTGGACGGAGGACTGGTCGTAGTACGTGGCCACGCTGACCGCACTGATGTCCTGGCCCTTGGCCTGCAGTTCGCTGATGTCGAAGTAGTAGCGCACGGAGAGGCCCGTGTTGAACGCCGGCGGGTGGGTGCCCACCTCGTTGATCTCGATGGTGATCTGCGAGCGCTGGTTGTTCTCCTGCTCGATCTTCGCGGTGGCGAACCGCGGCGTCTCCGGGGCCTCAGCCGGCGGCGTCCAGGCGGTGACCGTCTGGCTCTGGCCGAAGTACTGCCACTCGGCGGCGAGCGCGCCGACGAACCCGGCGCTGTAGTCCACGGCGACCTCGTTGTCCACGAAGTTCGTGGTCACGTCCTCGTGCGCGTCAGTTGCGTCGGGTCCACCGACCAGGCCGCCCCACAGCACGTGCTTGTGGGTCGCGGGGACGTTCATGTTGTTCGTCGTGGAGCCGTGGGACGCCCGGTGGTGCGGGTGCTGGGCGTAGGTGTCGCTCGACTTGGCGGTGTAGCCGACCTCGTAGGAGCGGTTCAGGGGGTTGTCACCAAGGGTGTAGTTCATCTGCGAGAGCGCCCACTGGGACAGGGCCACGGCCTCGCTCTCGCTGCCGTTCGGGTCGTCCGCGTAGTACTTGCGGTAGACAAGGGCCTCCAACTGCGCGGCGGTGTTGTACCGGGCCGAACCCCAGGTGCTCACGACCCCGTAGCCGGCGGGTGAGGGCGTGAGGAAGTTCGTGTCCTTGGCGTCCTGGTGCTTCACGGAGCCGCCGCTCCAGTACTCGGCGTTCCAGCGGAAGTAGTACCAGTACTCGGCGTAGTCGGCGGCCGGGATCAGCGGCTTGGCGACCTCGGCGAGCTTGGCGAAGACCCCGCCCCACACGGCGTCCCAGGAGTGCACCCAGATGTTCTGCCAGGTGCTGCCGGGGCTGGTGACGATCGCCTTGAGATATCCGGTGTAGTTGCCGGTCGAGTCCTTGGCGATGATGTCGTTGATGTAGCCGGAGGTCCCGGTCGCCATGTACAGCCAGACGGCGGCCCAGGACAGGTCGTCCGCGTCGGACGCCGACGGGTAGAAGCCGTCGCCGTTGCCGAAGCCCCGGTTGTTCACGGCGAAGGTGTACAGCGACTGCGCCGTGGAGAGGGCCTTGGCGGCGTAGGTGGGGTCGCTGTCCTTGACGTTCAGGTACTCGATGGTCAGCGCGGCCGCGGTCTCGGCAGCGATGTCACTGGCCGGTGCCGCCTTCCAGGACGCACCGGCGGGGTAGGCGAACGTCGCCGGGCGGGGGTACTTGGTGCCGTCCTGGAGCTCGGGGGCGCCCCAGTAGGTGTGGTCGACGCCGCCGCGTCCCACCATGTAGTTGAAGGCGATGACGTTGCCGGAGGCGTCACGGAAGGTGGACTTGAGGAAGTAGTCGCTGAACCACTTCAGCTCGTCGAGGAGGTGGTTGTAGGTGCCGGTCTTGACGTAGGCGTCCTTGAACTCGTAAAGGCCCCAGCCGAGGGTGGCGGCGGCGTAGGCCTGCGGCAGGCCGAACTTGACGTGGTCACCGGCGTCGTGGAAGCCCTGGGACAGGTCGACCGTGCCGTCACCGTCGGGGTCGAGGATCGACTTGTACTGGGTGATCAGCCCGGCGGGGAGGTTGGTGCCGGTGCTGGCCAGGCCGTCCGTGCTGACGTTCGAGGTGAGGGGGACCTTGGAGTCGGTGGGCTCCGAGTCTCCCCGCCACTCCAGCGGCTGATCGTTCATGGACCGGGCCGGGCCGGACTTCTCGGCGTCGTAGAAGTAGAGGGACTTCTGGAGGGCCTCGGCGAGGTTTCCGTACGGCGTCGAGGTGAGCGTGGGCGCGGCTGCGTGGGCGGCCGGGGCGCCGACGGCCGAGAGGAGGCCGGCCGTCAGTGCGCCGCAGGCGGTCAGGGCCAGGCCCTGGCGCCAACGTGGAGGGTGGGTGCGCACCACTGGGGTGCTCCTTTCGATCTGGGGTCCGACGTCACTCGGCTACTCACCGTGTTGGCATCGCCCGATCTGTCACTGTGCGCCCGCGCCGTGGACTGCCCGCGGAGAGTAACGCCTGCCGCGGGCGCGAGGAAGGGGTCGAAAGGCCTAGTAGGAGCGCGTGGACCCGGGCGCCCAGAACTCGACGCGGTGATGGATCCGGGGCAGATCGCCTGCCCGGCGGCCACGGTCGGTACTCGCTCCTGGCGACGGGGCACCCGAGGAGTCGTCACTCTGCGTCACGGGCGTCACGGGCGTCACGGGCGTCACGGGCGTCACGGGCGTCACCAGCGTCGCGGGCGTCACCAGCGTCGCGGCCCGGGGTGGGCCTGCCGGTGGGGTTGCGCCTGCCGGTGGGGGCGGGGCCGCGAGCAGGTCGCCTGCTGTCTCGGGCAGGGTCAACGCGAGGGAGAGGGAACGTCGGTCCCCACCCCAGTCCGCCGCGGTCGCGAGCAGCGCACCGAGCAGTTCCCGCCGGACGGGCCGGGGGAGGTGCTCCGGCGGGAGCACGAGCGGGGTCACGACCACCCAGCCGTCCACGAGCACCACCGCGGCCTCCGACCGGGCATCGGCGTCCCGGGAGGTGCGCAGGTGCGCCCGCTCCGGGTCCTGGGGGTCCGCGATCACCTCGGGGAGGGGGAGTGCCCGGCCGGCCGCGGAGCCGCGCAGGGCGCGGACGGCGGCGGTGAACACGAGCAGACCCGTCTGCGGGATCGGCGCCCCGCCTCGGTCCGCCAGCCGTGCCCGCAGCGCCCGCGCACCGTCGTCCAGCGGCACCCCGTCCGGGTGCTCCGCCGGCACGCGCACCGGGTCCGGGCCGTCCGGCTCGTGGGATCCGCGAGACGCATCGGGCCCGGAGGTCTCCGGTCCGCCGGGTCCCGGGGGCGTCAAGGGGACGGCCCATGCCCGCGGGCCGTTCGTCCGGGCACGGGCCAGGATCCGCTCGAGGTCGGTGACGGCCAGGGCGCGGTGGGCGGGGGCGGCGCGAACGGGGCGGGGCGGGACCACCCGCACCGCGACCACCTCGCCCAGCGGCACCACGAGGTCGGGGCCGCTGCGGGGGCGAACGACCAGGTGAGCGACGCCCTCGGGGGCCTCCGGGGCGCAGTGGACCAGCAGGCCGACCAGATCGGTCGCCGCGCCGTCGGGCGTCCGCCGACGCAGGGCCACCCGCGACCCGATTCGGCGTCGCCAGGCGTGATCGGGATTGCTCTCGGTCACGACACCCCCCTGCGAATCGGCTGTCCAGACTCGGAATACTAGGCAACGAGCCCAACGCGGGCCGAGCGCTCAGGGATCCGCACAGGAGGACCGTCGTGACCTACATCATCGCCCAGCCTTGCGTGGACGTGAAGGACAAGGCCTGTATCGAGGAATGCCCGGTCGACTGCATCTACGAGGGCATCCGGACCCTGTACATCCACCCGGACGAGTGCGTCGACTGCGGCGCCTGCGAGCCGGTCTGCCCGACCGAGGCCATCTTCTACGAGGACGACGTGCCGGAGCAGTGGAAGGACTACTACAAGGCCAATGTCGAGTTCTTCGAGGACCTCGGCTCGCCCGGCGGTGCCGCCAAGCTCGGCGTCATCAACAAGGACCACCCGTTCGTGGCGGCGCTGCCCCCGCAGGGCGAAGGGGCCTGAGCAGTCCCGTGCTGGCGCTGCCCGACTTCCCGTGGGACCGGTTGACCCCGCTCGCCGAGCAGGCGCGGGCACACCCGCAGGGGATCGTCGACCTGTCCGTGGGAACGCCCGTGGATCCGACCCCGGAGCTGGTCAGGCGAGCCCTGTCCGAGGCCGCCGATGCGCCGGGCTATCCGGCCACGGTGGGCAGCGCGGAGTTCCGGGAGGCCGTCGCCGCGTGGTTCGCGCGGCGGCGGCACGTCCCGGACGTGCAGCCCGACGAGGTGATCCCCTCGATCGGGTCGAAGGAACTCGTCGCCTGGCTGCCCACGGGCGTTCGAGCCCAACAGTGCACGCGGACGCG
>CAZOWW010000058.1:0-34671 GCA_964583765.1 uncultured Kineosporiaceae bacterium | reverse complement strand
CCTCCTCGCGCCAGTCGCCCAGGATGTCCCCGGACAGGCTCGGCGTGGACTTGGTGCTGTTGTTCGAGTGCACCCCGCTGGCCGTCAGCAGCCGGGAGTCCGAACTCGTGCCGTACTTGTCGATGTGGGTGCCGTCCTCCAGCTCGCGCACGGCGTCGCCGTCCCACCACGTCACGAAGTTCTGCGTACTCGGCTTGCGGCCCAGGGTCGCTCCGGTGGACGCACTCTGCAGGCTGGACTGCGGGTTCGACCACGCCTCCGCGCCGGGGTTGCCGGCCCAGATGTCGTCCGCACGCCCGCGGGCGGAGTCGCAGTTGCAGGAGGGCACCGACCAGATGATCGAGCCGGTGCGGGTGTCGGCGACCCAGGACTCGTACTTGCTCCCGTCCTCGTCGATCTTGAATTCCTCCAGGCCGGACCGCGAGGGGATCAGGTCGGCCACGTCCATCGCGTCCCCGTGCCCCTGCCCGGTGTTCCACAGCGGCGAGCCGTTGTCGTCGATCGCGAACGCGCCGTAGACGATCTCGTCCTTGCCGTCGGCGTCCACGTCCGCCACGGACAGCTGGTGGTCGCCCTGCCCGGCGTACTGCGACCCGGAGACGTTGGAGTCGAACTTCCAGCGCTCGGTGAGTGCACCGTTGCGGAAGTCCCACGCCGCGACCACGGCACGCGTGTAGTAGCCCCGGGCCTCGATGATGCTGGGCCGGGTCCCGTCGACGTAGGCGGTGCCCGCCAGGAACCGGTCGACCCGGTTGCCGTAGGCGTCACCCCACGAGGACACGGTCCCGCGCGGCGGGTCGTAGTTGGCCGTGGCCAGCGCCGCTCCGGTGGGCCCGGAGAAGACGGTCAGGTACTCGTTGCCGGTCAGGATGTAGCCCGAGGAGTTCCGGTAGTCGGCCGAGGAGGAGCCGATGACCTTGCCCGTGCCGTCCACGGTGCCGTCGGAGGTCTTCATGACGACCTCGGCCTTGCCGTCACCGTCGTAGTCCCACACCTGGAACTGCGTGTAGTGCGCCCCGGCCCGGATGTTCCTGCCCAGGTCGATGCGCCACAGCCGGGTGCCGTTGAGCTTGTAGCCGTCGACGTACACGTCACCGGTGTACCCGGACTGCGAGTTGTCCTTGGAGTTCGTCGGGTCCCACTTCAGGACGATCTCCAGCTGGCCGTCGCCGTCCAGGTCACCGACACTCGCGTCGTTCGCCGCGTAGGTGTACGCCACCCCGTCCGGGGTGGTTCCCCCCGCCGGCTTGGAGATCGGCACACTCAGGTAGCCGTTGGGCATCTGGATCGCCGCGGGCGAGTCGCTCTGCTCCGAGCCGCCGACCACCGCGCGCACCGTGTAGCTCGCCCCCGAGGCCGCACCCGAGTCGAGGTAGTCCGTGGCACCGGTGATCGGCGAGGAGTTCACCTTCGTCCCGGCCCGGTACACGTTGAAGGACACGTCCTGCGGATCGGTGCCCAGCAGGCGCCAGCTGACCAGGTTCCCGCTCCCCGAGCGCACGCTCACCACGCCGCGGTCCAACCGCTCGGCCTGACGCGCCGAGGCCGCATGCGCCGCCGGGCTCACCCCCACGACCCCCGCGACGAGACCCGAGGCCGGGACCACAGCCACCGCCACGAGGGCGGCCAGACGATGCCGCCGACCTGCCGACGGCGATCGCAACAACGCCGCCGGCCACCGCACCACGGCCGACCGCCGCAACAACAAGGACATCACGACTCCAAGGATCCGGAGGGACAAGAACCCCGTTCGTGCGCACGCCGGCCATCCGCTCCGGGGCGCTCCCACGCACCTCGGGCGGTCCGGCTCAGCTGGGCACCCCAGCCGACGCGGCCACACGTGTAGGAGATGGCGGATCTCCCCGGCCGATAACGGCTTCCGGCAACGAATCCGCGAGTCGCCCCTTCGGACGGGACCACCGGTGGCACCGGCTCGCACCTGTTCCCACCTGTCCGCGTGGGTTCTCGACCGGCCCGACAGGCCGACGGCCCGAGCGGGGTCCGGCCACGCGAACCCCGGTCCCGACCGCTCGGCGCGCTCGGCTGACCGCCGGGCGGCATGCGGGAGCCATCGGGCACCCCGGGACACTTCTTGACTTTACAACTGCCTTCGCGCCGATAGTCTGTATGCAGAACATCGGCTCACCGACTAAGGAGACACCATGTGGACCACCCACCACACCGCCGAGACCGTCGTCGCCCCCTGGGCCGTCTGGGCCGCACTGAAGGACCTGCACAGCGGCACGCCGCTGAGCGAGCGCAGTGACCGGTTCGAGCTCCACGGGCCCTTCGCCGTCGGCTCGGAGATCTCGGTCACCCCTGCCGGCCAGGACACCTTTCGCTCGCGTATCGTCGAACTCCGGGAGAACGAGCTCTACGCCGACGAGACCAGCTTCGGCGGCCTGACGCTCCTGTTCCGCCACACGTTCACCGAGACTCCGGACGGCGGAACGCGGATCACCCATCAGCTGGTCATCGACGGCGAGAACGTCGCCGAGGTGGGTCCCGAGCTGGGGCCGCAGATCAGTGAGGACTTCCCGGTTGCCATGAACGACCTGATCGCCGCGGCTCAGCGCCTGGCGGCCGCGACTCCGACACGGTGACCAGGTTCACCGGCGGGCCGGCCGACAGTCCCGGGTTCGTCTTGTGGCATGCGACGCTGCGGTGGCAGCGTCGCATCACCACCGCCCTCGCCCCGCTGGACCTGACGCACGTGCAGTTCGTCCTCCTCGCCTGCACCTGGTGGCTGTGCGGTCAGGGCAGCGACCCCAACCAGCAGACCCTCGCCCGGGAGGCGGGCACCGACGTCAAGATGACCTCACAGGTGCTGCGCACGCTCGAACGCAAGGGACTGGTCTGCCGACGGGTCGACCCCGCCGACACGCGGGCGAAACGACTCACCCTGACGCCCGCCGGGATCGAGCTGGCGGTGCGCGCGATCAAGGAGGTGGAGGCGGTGGACGCGACCACCTTCGGCGACTCTGCGCCGGACCTCCTGGACGTGTTGCGGCGCATGCAGGAGTCCGCCTCCCCGCGCGGGTGACCGTCCACCGCCGAACCGCACCACCCACCGACGTCCTCGGTGCTCAACTTTCGCAAACGCACGATCACCGCCACCATGAGACGTGAATCCACCGGCCCGGTCGGGTGTGGTCTTCGCGTCCATCGACTCCATTCTTCCGAGGTACGCATGGAATAGCGCACAGCAGCCCGCCCGCAGTGCTGCCCGCGCTCTCCTGCCGGCAATTGGGGGTGCTGTGTTAGGAATCAGATTGCTCGGACCGCTGGTTCTCACCCGCGGTGACAAATCAGTGGTCATTCGCGCGAGCAAGGCCGGGCTTGTCCTCGCGCTCCTGCTCGCCCGGGACCAGGAGAGGGTGAGCGTCGACGATCTCGTCGACGAACTCTGGGGCGACCACCCGCCCCGCAGTGCACTCACCACGCTGCAGACCCACGTCTACCACCTGCGCCGGATGCTCGCGAACGAGCTCGACGTCCCGCACCCCGAGCAGATGCTGGTCACCTCACCCCCCGGCTACTTCTTCGCCACGGACGGCCTCGAGCTCGACGTGGCGAAGTTCTCCCGGCTGGTGGAGCAGGGACGCGAGTTCCTGCACGTCGGTGCCTACGAGCAGGCACACACCACGCTCGTGCAGGCGGAGGCCCTGTGGCAGGGACCGGCGTTCGCCGGCATCCCGACCGGAACGGCACTGCAGGGCCATGTCGCCTACCTGCACGAGCTGCGGCTGGGTGCCGTCGAGCTCTGCATCCGGGCCCAGCGCCGGATGTCGCGGCACGCGCAGCTGATCCCCCAGCTCCGCTCGCTGGTGGCCCAGCACCCGCTGCACGAGGGCTTCCACGCTCAGTTGATCGACGCCCTGTCCAGCTGCGGGCGCCGCGCCGAGGCTCTCGCCGCCTACCGATCCCTCTGGCGGATCCTCGACACCGAACTCGGGGTCGAGCCCGCTCCCGACGTGCAGCGGCTGCACCAGCAGGTGCTCGCCGGCGGCCACGGCTGCCTCACGGACGCCCTGGCCAGCTGACCCGGCCCCGGCGCTCCACCCGTCCTCCTCCGACGCCCGTCCCCCGTCCTCCCCTGTGCCACGTCCCACCCGTCCCTGCCCTGTGCCACGTCCCCCGCTCGAAGGTTCGTCCCGGACCAGGAATGCCCGGTCACACGTTCACGTGACCGGGCATTCGCGCGTCCGGCGCGGGGACGGCGTTGCCGCCGGCGCCGAGCCATTCTCGATCCCTTCACGAGTCAGGTTCGAGTTCTGCCGGGAAAGCTGTGGCACGACCACACGGAGGACCCCGTGCGGGTTCAGGATTCACCGGACGGAAATGAGAAGTTCCTCGTCCGGTCACGTCGGGACAGCGGAGGTGACGGTGGAACGGCGGGCTGTGATCACCGGAATAGGCATTCGGGCACCCGGTGGAAAGGGAACCGGCGAGTTCTGGGAACTGCTCACCGCGGGGCGCACGGCCACCCGGCGGATCTCGTTCTTCGACGCGACCCCCTACCGCTCACAGGTGGCGGCCGAGGTGGACTTCGACGCGGCCGGGGAGGGACTCTCCGCCCTCGAGATCCGGCGCATGGACCGCGCCACCCAGTTCGCCGTCGTCTGTGCCCGCGAAGCCCTGGCGGACGCCGGCCTGCGATCCACGGACCTGCTGCCCGAGCGCACGGGGGTGAGCCTGGGTAGCGCGGTCGCCGCCGCCACGAGTCTCGAACAGGAGTACCTGGTCCTGTCCGACACCGGGCGCCGGTGGGTCATGGACCACGAGGTGGTCTCGCCCCACATGCCGGACTACCTCATGCCCAGCGTGATGCCCGCCGAACTGGCCTGGACCGTCGGCGCCGAGGGTCCCGTGACCATGGTCTCCAACGGGTGCACCTCGGGAATCGACGCCGTCGGCCACGCCGCCCGCCTCATCCGGGAGGGCAGCGCGGACGTCATGCTCTCGGGGGCCACCGACACCCCGATCACCCCGATCGTCGTGGCCTGCTTCGACGCGATCAAGGCCACGACCCCCCGCCACGACGACCCTGCCACCGCGTCCCGCCCCTTCGACCGGGGCCGCAGCGGCTTCGTCCTGGCCGAGGGCGCGGCGGTCTTCGTCCTGGAGGAACGGGAGCACGCCCTGCGGCGCGGGGCGCACGTCTACGCGGAGGTCGCCGGCTACGCGACCCGGTGCAACGCCTACCACATGACGGGGCTGCACCCGGGGGGCCGGGAGATGGCCGAGGCGATCCGCGTGGCGCTGGCGGACGCGCGCGTGGCGCCGACGTCCATCGACTACATCAACGCGCACGGGTCGGGCACCAAGCAGAACGACCGCCACGAGACCGCCGCCTACAAGGTCGCGCTCGGGGAACACGCCTTCCGGACGCCGATCAGCTCGATCAAGTCCATGGTGGGCCACTCCCTCGGCGCCATCGGATCGATCGAGATCGCCGCCTGCGCCCTCGCCATCGAGCACGGCGTCGTGCCCCCGACGGCCAACCTCCACGAGGCCGATCCCGAGTGCGACCTCGACTACACCCCTCTGCACGCACGAGAACGGGAGGTCGACACGGTGCTCACCGTCGGCAGCGGCTTCGGGGGCTTCCAGAGCGCGATGATCCTCGCGGAACCGCATCGGAGCGCGTCGTGACACCCCGGGTGGTGGTGACGGGCATCGGCTTGCTCGCCCCGAACGGTTTCGGGCTCGAGCCGTTCTGGGAGGCGACGTTGGCCGGCCACAGCGGCCTGGCCCCGATCACGCGCTTCGATGCGAGCGGGTACCCGGCCCGGGTCGCCGGGGAGATCACCGGGTTCGACGCCGCGACGCACCTCCCGAGCCGGCTGCTGCCCCAGACCGATGTGTCCACCCGGCTGGCTCTCGTCGCGGCCGACTGGGCGCTGCAGGACGCCAAGCTCGAGGAGACGCACTACCGCGACTACGAGATGGCCACGGTCACCGGCAACGCCGCCGGCGGCTTCGACTTCACGCACCGCGAGTTCGACAAGCTCTGGTCGCTGGGGCCGGCCGAGGTGAGCGTCTACGAGTCCTTCGCCTGGTTCTACGCGGTGAACACCGGCCAGATCTCCATCCGCCACCAGTTGCGGGGCCCGAGCACCGCCCTGGTCACCGAACAGGCAGGCGGGCTGGACGCTCTCGGCCACGCCCGGCGCACGATCCTGGACGGCACCCCGCTGGTGGTCACCGGAGGCGTGGACTCGGCTCTCGATCCCTGGGGCTGGGTCGCGCAGTGGGCCACGGGACGGGTGAGCGCCACCGAGGACCCGCAGCGCGCCTACCTGCCCTTCGACCGCGCGGCCCGCGGGTACGTGCCCGGCGAGGGCGGCGCGATCCTGGTCCTGGAGGACGCCGACCGCGCAGCCGGTCGAGGTGCACAGCGTTCCTACGGCGAGATCCTCGGCTACGCGACGACCTTCGACCCGCCGCCCGGATCGGACAGGCCACCCACACTGCGGCGGGCCGCGGAACTGGCCCTCGCCGAGGCCGGCCTCGCACCGGAGGAGGTGGACGTCGTCTTCGCGGACGGCGCCGGCGTACCCGCCCTCGACCTGGCGGAGGCGGAGGCCATCACCGCCGTCTTCGGTCCCCGGGGGGTACCGGTCACCGCGCCCAAGGCTCTGACCGGACGGCTCTACTCCGGCGGCGGCCCGGTGGACGTGGCCACCGCCCTGCTCGCGATCCGGGACGGCGTGATCCCCGCGAGCGGGGCCACCACCGACGTGCCGGGACGGTACGACCTCGATCTCGTCATCGGCGCACCCCGGCCGGCCGCCCTCGACACCGCTCTGGTCCTCGCCCGAGGGCGCCGGGGGTTCAACGCGGCCGTCGTCGTCCGCGGGCCGAGCGAACCGTCCTGATCCGGGCGTCCGGTGTCGAGCCGGGTGCCCCGCCCTGATCCAGAAGTACTGACAACGAGGAGGAACGATGACCATCCACGACCTGAACCGCATCCTGGTGGCCAGTGCCGGCGAGTGCGAGGGAGGACCGCTCACGGACGACCATGCGGACGTGGCCTTCGACGACCTGGGGTACGACTCCCTGGCCCGGCTGGAGACCGCGGCACGCATCAGCGGCGAGTTCGGCGTGCGCATTCCTGACGACGTCATCGTCGAGCTGCGCACCCCCCGCGAGGTGGTCGAACTGGTCAACACCTCCCTGGCCCACTGACCGTGTCCACCGCCATGACCGCGAGCCAGACGCACACCCTGGTGCACCGGCGCGTCGTCGAGGCCCCGGTCCAGCGGGTGTACGCCCTCGTCGAGGACGTCACCCGCTGGCCGGTGATCTTCGAGCCCTGTGTGCACGTGCAGCAGCTGCGTCGCGAGAACGGCTCGGAGACCTTCCGGCTGTGGGCCCTGGTGAACGATGCGGTGCACAGCTGGACCTCCCGCCGGGAACTCGACCCGTCCGGGCCGGACGGCCCCCGCATCCGCTTCGCCCAGGAACGCAGCAACCCACCGGTGACCGCGATGTCCGGGGAGTGGCTCTTCCGACCGCTGCCCGGCGGGCGCACCGAGATCGTGCTGACGCACCACTTCGCGGTCCTCGACCGGCCCGGAGCCGCGGAGTCGACGGCCACGGCCGTGGACCGCAACAGTCTCAGCGAGCTGGCAGCGCTCTCCGCCGTCGCCGAGCAGGCCCACCCGCTCTCCGACCTGGTCTTCTCGTTCACGGACACGATGCCGGTCGCCGTCCCGCCGGCCGAGGCCTACGACTTCCTCGCCCGCGCCGATCGATGGCCAGACCTCCTGCCGCATGTGCGGCGCACGCGCCTGCGCGTGCCCGGCGACACCCCGCGGCCGGATCCCGAACCGGGTCGGGAGCTTCCACCGGCAGGGCAGGGGATCGAGCAGGACGGCGGGACCGTCGTGCCGGAACTCGAGATGACGGTGCAGGACGTCGAGATGACGGTGCAGGACCTCGAGATGGACACGCTCACCGACGACGGCGGCACGCACACCACCCGTTCGATCCGCCTCTGCCGCGCCCCGGACACCATCGTCTACAAGCAGCTCGTCCGGCCCGCAGCCCTGCTCGGGCACGCCGGTGCCTGGACCCTGACGCACGGCCCGACCGGCACCACGGCCACGGCACTGCACACCGTCGCCCTCGATGCCGCCCGGATCGTCGAGCTTCTCGGCCCGGGCGCCACGCCCGCACAGGCTCGCGAGCACCTGCGGCGGGTTCTGGGGTCGAACAGCCGGCGCACCCTCGCCGCGGCCTCCCGATCGTCCGGTGCACCCTGCGTCCCGGGCCCCGGGACGCAGGACGGACCCGTGGCACCCGTGGATCGTCCATGAGCGGCGCGGCCGCGGGACTCGGCCCCCCGGTCCCCGGCGAGGTGACCGCGGAGCTGACCGAACTGGCCTCCGGTGTGTACGCCTACCTGCAGTCCCCCGGTGGGTGGTGCCTGAGCAACGCCGGGGTGCTCCTGGACGCCGACGGAGCGGTCGTCATCGACACGCTCGCCACCGAACGCCGAGCCCGGGCCCTGCGTGCCGCGGTCGACCGGGTGAGCAGCGGTCCCCGCCGGTTGCTCGTGAACACCCACCACCACGGCGACCACACCTTCGGCAACCACCTGTTCGGGCCGCAGGCGCAGATCGTGGCGCACGAACTCGCCGTCGGGGAACTGGCGGCCACCGGCCTCGCCCTCACCCACCTCTGGTCGGAGGTGGACTGGGGTGACGTCCGGGTCACCCCACCCACGATCACCTTCGGGGACCGGCTGACGCTGTGGCCCGGCGGACGGCGCGTCGAGCTGCTCCACGTGGGACCGGCCCACACCACCAACGATGTCGTGGTCTGGCCGCCCGACGAGCGGGTGCTCTTCGCCGGGGATGTCGCCCTCTCGGGCTGTGCCCCGTTCGTGCTCATGGGCTCGGTGGCCGGGACGTTGCGGGCGATCGAGGAACTGCGCCGCCTCGAGCCGGCGACCGTGGTGTGCGGTCACGGTCCCCCGACCGGGTCCGAGGTCCTCGACACCAATGCGGCCTATCTACGGTGGGTACAGGAGATCGCGGTACAGGGGGACGCCGCGGGGTGGACCCCGCTGGAGACGGCATCGCGTCTCGGCCGCTCCGCCTTCGGGGAGCTGCTCGACGCCGAGCGCGTCGTCGGCAATCTCCATCGCGCCTTCGCCGAGCTCCCCCGTGACCGGGAGCTCGGGCACCGCGCCCAGGAGTTGGGGCACCGTGCCCAGGGGCCAGGACACCGTGACCGAGGGCCAGGGCACCCGGAGCCGGACGTGCTGGCCGCCTTCGCGGAGATGGTCACGTACAACGGTGGGCGTCTGCCCACCTGCCTGGCCTGAGGACCCGCGTCCTGGCCTGAAGACCCACCTGTCTGGCCTGAAGGCCGGTCCCGGGAAGTCCTTCGCAGATCCGCGAGCCCCGCGACCCCCAGTCCGGGTGCCCCGCAATCCCGGACCCGTCGGCAGTCACCGCACGCAGCAAGAGGCCCGGGTTCCCCGCACGGCTCGTGCGCGGACCCGGGCCTCGTCGTCCCCGGCGGTCGCTCCGATCCCGGACAGCCCCGTCCCGAAGGATCAGTAGTTGCCCAGGCCTCCGCACACATTGATCGCCTGGGCCGTCACCGCGGCGGCGCGTTCACTGACCAGGTACGTGACCATGCCGGCGACCTCGTCCGGTTCCACGTACCGCCCCAGCGGCACCCGCGTCGTGATGCGCTGGTGCACCTCCCGCTCGTCCACGCCCCACAACTGCGCGTAGTGCTCACGCACCCGCTCGGCCATCGGGGTCTCGACGAAGCCGGGGCAGACCGCGTTGACCGTGATCCCGGTCCGCGCGAGCTCCAGGCCGAGCGCCTTGGTGAACCCCACCACCCCGTGCTTGGACGCCGTGTAGGGAGCGGCGTTCACCACACCCTGCTTGCCCCCGGTCGAGGCGATGTTGACGATCCGCCCGGTCGGGAGCTCCCGCATGCGCCCGAGGGTGAGGACCCGCTTGGTCACGAGGAACACGCTCGTCAGGTTCGTCTCGATGACGTCGTACCAGAGCTCGTCCTCGATCTCCGCCGTCGCTCCCCCGCCCGGTCGCCCGGCGTTGTTCACGAGGATGTCCACCGGTCCGTACCGGTCCACACAGGCCCGGACCAGCCGGTCCACCTCGGCCGGCGAGGTGACGTCGCAGACGGCGCCGTCCACCTCCCATCCCTGCTCCCGGAACTCCTTCACGATCGTGGCCACGGTCTCGGGGTCCCGGGCGCACAGGAACACCCGGAACCCGTCCGCGGCGAGTGTCCGGGCGATCGACAGGCCGATCCCGCTCGTGGCGCCGGTCACCAGGGCCACCCGCCCGTCGCCGGTCCGCTCGCCGGCCGTGGTGCCCGTGCGGGTGCTCGTCTCGTCGCCGGTCGTCATCGCTCTCCTCCTCGGTCTCCTGCCTCACGGGCGCGGACGTCCCACCGCCACTCCCGCCGTTCTGCGGGAATGGTCCGGCGATTCGCTCGAACAGCGCTCGAGAAGGGCTGGAGCGGAGCGGGAGAACACCACGCGCACACCCCAGTGATCTTCCATCGGATTTCG
Source organism: uncultured Kineosporiaceae bacterium (assembly GCA_964583765.1). Lineage (GTDB taxonomy): Bacteria > Actinomycetota > Actinomycetes > Actinomycetales > Kineosporiaceae > CAZOWW01. The sequence continues at coordinate 24,101 of CAZOWW010000058.1, read as the reverse complement.
AGTGCCCCCTGCGAAGGTCGCTGTCGTCGCCGGACGCACGAACGCACCGAGAACGCGTGGACGTCGCCCCACCGGTGATCCCCGGCCGTCGGCCCATCCAGGAGGCACGCATGACCGCGCTCGATGTCACCGTCGCCGGTGACCCCTACCCCAACAAGTGCTACCTGCCGTTCATCCTGTATCCCCCGGGAATGCACCGCGTGCAGGGTGGCGCCGAGTGGCTGGAGAGCCACGTCGACCTGACGCAGGAGGGGAACGACTTCGTCCTCTACCTCGGGGTGCCGTTCTGCCGGACCCGGTGCAAGTCCTGCCCCTACTTCATCAGCCTGCTCTCCGAGAAGGACAGCCAGGGCCGGGAGGACGCCTATGTGAACGCCCTCATCAAGGACATGAAGAAGTGGGCCTCGTACCGCAGGTTCGGTACCGGCACGGTGCGCAACATCTACATCGGCGGCGGCACCGGCAGCATCCTGCGCACGGAGAACCTGCGCCGGCTGGTGGACGCGGTGTTCGAGACCTTCCACGTCTCCGACGACTACGAGTTCACCCTGGAGGGCAACGCCCGGGACTTCGACGAGGAGAAGATCGACTATGTCGCGTCGTCCCGCATCAACCGCCTGAGCTTCGGCGTCCAGTCGTTCCAGTCGGAGATCCTGAGCATCGTCGGCTCGCCGCACGCCGCCGACGACAGCATCCGCGTGATCAAGGCGTTCCAGGCGCGCGGGATGGACAACATCCAGCTGGACCTCATGTTCAACATGCCCGGACACACGCTCGACGTCTGGCGGCGGGACCTGGAGACCCTCGCGACCCTGGACGTGCCGCACTTCACCATCTACCTGTACCGGATCCACAAGGACACGATCCAGCACAAGCTGATCTCCAAGGGAAAGGTAGAACGCCCCCGGGACCTGGAAGGTCCGATGGTGAAGGCGATGTATGCGGAGGCGGTCGAGATCGCCGAGCAGCTCGGTTACCGCATGTACATGGTCGATCATTTCTGCAAGCCCGGCTACGAGAACATGTACAACCACTGGAACTGGAAGGTGTACATCGACACCCTGGCCATCGGCCCCGGTTCCTACAGCTACTTCGACGGTTACCGGCTGGGCACGGAGACCGACGTCGAGAAGTACGTGGAGACCGTGGAGAGCGGGGACTTCCTCATCAGCACGGTGACCGACGCCCTGTCCCCCCGCGTGCAGCGGGAACGCTACGTGGTGTTCGCCCTGCTCTACTACGAGATCGAGTACGACTTCTACCGGAGCAAGTTCGGCACCTCGTTCCGGGAGGACTTCGCCGACGAGCTGGAGCGGCTCGAGAGCAAGGGACTCGTCGAGCTCACCGAGGACCGCATGAGGCTCACGAAACTCGGACTCGTGTGGCACACCAACGTCATCCTCGAGTTCTTCAACGAGGCGTTCTGGAACGACGCGGACTCCCTGCGCGAGCCGAACTGGTCACTCAACGGCGTCATGGTCGAGGCCGGCGCACACCCCCGGGAGTACTGGCTCGGCGACCGCGGGACGACCTACTTCCCGCCGCTGCCGGTCACGATCCCGACCGCACTGGGGCGGGATCCAGGGGACCAGGGGCAGGAGTCGGCCGAGCTGCGGCAGGAGGTGGTCAGCGGTGTCTGAGCGGGAGATCTTCACCGCGGGTGCGACGGTCACCGTGGACGCGGCGCGGCACGACATCTGGGCGATGTGGGTCGACGTGAACGCCTGGACCTCCTGGGACGAGGGGGTCGAGAAGGTCGAGCTGCGCGGCAACTTCAAGGAGGGCAACACCTTCGCCCTGACCCCGCGCGGTGGGGAACCGGTAGAGGCCACGATCGTCTCCGTCACCCAGGGCGAGGAGTTCGTGGACGAGGTCCGCCTGCCCTTCGGAGTCATCCGCACCACTCACCGGATGGCACCGGCGGGAACCCGGGCCCTGGTGAGCCACGAGGTCACCGCGGAGATCGACGCCGAGGCCGCGCCACGTTTCGCGGGCACGATCTGGCCACATCTGCAGGCCGGCCTCCCCACCTCGCTGCTCAATCTCGCCGACATCGTCGGCGACTGACGGGGGAAGCGATGGCTGTCCTCGTCCCGCCCCGCACGTTGGCCTCGCTCGTGCTCGGACCGCACGCCCGGTCCGAGCACGGGCGGGTGTTCGCGGACGGTCGCTGGTACACCCGGGCGGAGGTCCGGGCCGCGGTCTCCCGCTGCGTCGAAGAGCTCCGGGCACACGGGGTCGAACCCGGCCGCAGGGTTCTGGCCCTGGTCGACCACGACCTGTCCGGCGTGGTCTTCCTCACCGCCGCGAGCACGCTCGGCCTGCACCTCCTGTTGCCGTACAACCTGCATGCCGCCGCGTCGGGGGAATGGTGCGCCATCGCCGAAGCCGCCCGGCCGGACCTCGTCCTGTGCCTGCGCCGGGACACCGGGGACCTGCACCTCCTCCGGCGGACCGGGGTGCCGGTGCTGGACCTGTCCGACGTGGACCTCCTGAGCCCTGACGCCGGCGCACCCGAGCCCGTCCTGCGGCCGGAACTCACCCCGCCGCCGGTGCCCACCGGGCCGACGGAACGGTTCCTCCTGCTGTTCACCAGCGGCACCACGGGAGCGCCCAAGGCGGTCAGCGTCAGCGAGGAGCAGGTGGTGCGCCGCGTCCTCTCGGTCTCGGCCGCCCTCGGCTTCGACGCCACGTCGCGGGTGTTCATGTCCGGCCTGCTCAACAACACCATCGGAGTGATCTTCGCCTTCGGCGCGCTCTGGCACGGCGCCGATCTGGTCCTGCCCACCGGACGCGAGGTCACCGGCTGGCCCCGGCAGCTGGCCGAGCACCGGGCCACCCACGTCATGCTCCGCCCGGTCGCCCTGGAGCGGTTCGTCGAGGCCGCGACGCACCATCCGGTCGACCTCGGCAGCCTGCGCACCGTCGCCTACGGGGCCGCCGCCATGCCGGTCGCCGTCCTGGAGGCCGGACGGGCGTTGATGCCGTGCAACTGGGTGCAGGGGTACGGGCTCAGCGAGACCTTCGGCCCGTTCTGCTGGCTGGACGAGACCGGGCACCGGCAGCAGCGGTACCGCGGGGACCGCTACTGCGTCGGGCTCCCCGGACCGGGTACCCGGATCCGGATCGATCCTCTGCCGGGCCATGCCGACGGTCTGGGCGAGGTGCTCGTGCACACCGACGCCGTCATGGAGGGCTACCTCGACGTGCGCACCGGGCGCCTCACTCCTCCGGGGACGTGGTTGCGGACGGGGGACGTGGGGCGCTGGAGCGAGCAGGGGGATCTGCTCCTCAAGGGACGGCTGGCCGGGTCGTTGCTGAGCGCGAACGGGCACCGCATCTACCCCGAGGAGGTGGAGGCCGCGCTCGCCGAGGTACCGGGGGTCCGGGAGGCCGTCCTCGTGGGGGTGCCCGCCCCGGGACTGCCCGTGGACCGTCCCGTGGCCTGTCTGTCCGGCCCGGTGGCCGCCGGCGATCCGAGCGCCGTCCGGGAGCGGGTGACCCGGGCCCTGGGTCCGGTGCTGAGCCGGGAGAAGTGGCCGGACCTCCTCTACACCACCACCGCGCCTTTCCCCCGCAGCGCGAACGACAAGGTCCGCCGGGGCGAGGTCGCGGCCCTGGCTGCGTCCCAACCTCTGATCGAACTCTGACTCCTCTGATCGAACTCTGACTCCTCTGATCGAACTCTGACTCCTCCGATCGAACCCTGACTCCTCCGATCGAACCCTGACCTCGCCGTCCCGGACCGTCCGGCAGCCGAACACCCGACGACGTCCCACCCAGCAACGACGTCCCACCTGAAACGGCGTCCCACCCGAAGGGGAACTCATGCGGATCCACGCCTCCCACTCGGTGGTCTGCCGGGCCCCCGCGGCCCGGGTCCACCAGCTGATCAGCCGGACCGAGGACTGGCCGGCCGTGCTCACGCCCTGCGAGGCCGTGCGCGTGCTGCGCCGGGACGGCCGCACGGAGCTCGTGGAGATCACTGCCCGGCTCCACGGTCGCCGGATGACCTGGCAGTCCCGACGGACCGTCCGTCCGGAACTGCTCGGCGTGGACGCCGAGCTCCTGCAGCCCATGCCGCTGGTCGCGGACATGCGCACGACCTGGCGGGTCTTCGCCCTCGACGCCGCACGGTGCGTCCTGCTCCTCGAACACGACTACGCGCTGTGCGAGGAGGTACGGGGCCTCGTCGAGGGGGTGACCACGCACGCGGAGGCCGCGGAGTTCATCGCGAGTGCCGTCGACGCCAACTCCCTCGCCGAACTGGCCGATCTCCGGGAAACCGCCGAGGCCTCGCCCTCGCCGGTGGAGGCAGGCTCGACGGCGACCCCGGACGGCTCGGCGACGAGCCGGGACCACGCCATGCGCCACAGTGTGCTCTGCGGGGCGCCCGCGGACGCCGTGTACCGCGTCGTCCGCGACACGAGCCTGTGGCCTCGCCTGTTCGAGGCCTGCACGGCCGCCGATGTGGTCGCGGGCGAGGGAGACGTCGAGGTGGTCCGCATCGGGGCCGTCCAGCAGGGACGCCCCGTCGCCTGGGAGACCCGACGTCACCACCTCGACGGGATCCACCGCGTCTACTACGAGCTGCCGGTACCCATGCCGCTGCTGGAGTCCATGAGCGGTGAGTGGCGAGTGATCCCGATCGGACCCCGTGAGTGCCTGCTCACCGTCGATCGCCGGTGGCGCGTCCTGGCGGACGTCCACGGGATCCAGGAGGGGATCGACACCCCGGAGCAGGCCGCCGGGACGGTGGCGGCCTTCGTGCACCGCAACGCCGAGGCCGAGATGCAGGCGATCCTGGCCTTCACCGAGACGGGCGAACAGCCTGGGACGTCGGAGCTCTCGCCCCCGGCGCCACGGGCACAGACTCTGCGACCGGCGCCACGGGCACAGACTCCGCGACCGGCACGGATTCCCGAAGCCGTCTTCTCCGCCGCCGGGTACTTCCTGCCGAGGCTGCTGTTCCGCAGCACGCGGTGGGCCCCCCAGGTGCACTGGGGAGACATCGCCCTGGCCCTCCAGGACTTCCCCACCGACGATCTCGACCTCGCCTCGGCCCGGTTCTGGGAGGAGTGGCGACGACGCTGGACCGCCCGCGGCGAGCGTCATCAGGTGTCCGCGGGAACAGCCACCACGGGGGCGGGCCGCACCCGTGCCCTGCGCAGTGCCGCAGCCTGCTATCACTGGGCCGAGTTCATGTACTTCGACGACCTGGGCGAGAAGCTGCGCCTGCGGACCGCCGTGCGGGACTGCTTCCGCCGGGCGATGGCCGACTCCGACCTGCCGATCCACCACGGCGTGCTCGAGGCCCAGGAGTACGGCGGCCCGGTCGCGGTGCCGTACTCGCTGGTCCTCCCGCCGGATGCCTTCCGGAAGCCCGGGCCGATGCCGTGTGTCGTCGTCTCCAACGGGCTCGACTCGGTGACCGAGGTGGAGCCGCTCTCCCTGGCCGAGGCCTTCCTCGAGCGTGGCATCGCCGCCCTGCTCTTCGACGGTCCGGGACAGGGCATCCATGCCGGACAGGTGCCCCTGCAGGTCGACCCGGAGCACGTCGTCTCCGCGCTCCTCGGACGGCTCCGCACCGACCCGCGGATCGACGGGACGCGTCTCGGCTTCCTCGGGGTCAGCTTCGGCGGACACCTGGCCCTGCGGATCGCCCAGCGACTCGGCAGCGACCTCCGCTGCGTCGTCAACTTCTCCGGCGGACCCGCGATCGCTCCCTTCGCCGGGCTTCCGCGCCGGTTGCGGGACGACTTCCGGGTCACCCTCACCGGCGGGCCCCAAGACGTCTCCGACCAGCGGCTGCAGGAGCGGTTCGATGCGTTGCGGCTCGACCCGGCCGTGCCTCCGGGCACGCAGGTGCTCAGCGTGCACGGAGCCCTGGACGACATCTTCCCGCTGGCCGCGCTCGAAGAACTCGATGCCGCCTGGGGTTCCCGGCACGTCCTGGTCACCCACGAGCGGGAGGCGCACGTGTGCCTCAACGAGCTGGACGCCAGCGTGAACACCTTGGCGGACTGGGCGGCCGGTCAACTCGGCCTCGCCGACGCGCGCACGGAGCACCACCTGCCCGACCCCTCGGGGCATACCGCGCCCGACCCCTCGTCGATCGCCGCACCCGACCCCTCGCTGCGGTCCCTGCCCCTGGCGCCGTCCGAGCTCGGCACCCCGGCCACATCCCGCCCCTGACCTGCCACCTGACGGCCCAGCGCCACCACCACGATCGGGGTTCCCATGGAAGTCCTCCAGCACGACGCCTCCCACTCCGCACCTCCGCCTGCGAACACGGGGGCCGCGATCGGCCCCGGCGCCACGCCGGTCCGGGAATTCCCCAACCCGGAGTCCGGCCCCGGCACGGCCGGCGGCGACAACGCCGTACCCCGCGGGGTCTGGCCCGTCGCGGTGGTGATCGTGGTCGGCGCCTTCATGACCCAGCTCGACGCCGCGCTCGTGAACATCGCACTCGCACGCGTCGCGCGCAGCCTGCACGCGGGGCTGGCGGACACCCAGTGGATCGTCAGCGGCTACCTGCTCGCCCTGGTCGCGGGGCTCCCGCTCTGCGGCTGGGCGGCGTCCCGGATCGGGGCCGGCCGGTTGTGGCTCGCCTCCCTCGCCGGATTCACCGTCGCCTCGGGCCTGTGCGCGCTGTCCACCGATCTCGCCTTCCTGGTCGGCTCGCGCGTGCTCCAGGGGCTGGCGGCAGGCCTGCTGCTGCCCGCGGGCCAGACCGTGATCGCCCAGGTGGCCGGACGTCGGCACCTCGGTCGCGTGATGAGCACCGTGGGCACGCCGCTGGTGCTCGGCCCCGCCCTCGGCCCCGTGCTCGGGGGCGCGATGATCTCGGTGGCCTCGTGGCAGTGGCTGTTCCTCGTCAACCTGCCGGTCGGAGTCGCCGGGCTGTGGCTCGGCCGCAGGCTGATCCCCCGCGACCGGCCCGGTCCGGCCCGCACCCTCGACCTGCCCGGCTTCGGTCTGGTCGCGGTCGGCTTGGTCGCCCTCACCTACGCGGTGAGTCGGGTCGGCGAGGGCAGGCTCGGGGAGATCGCGCCGTGGACCGCGATCGGCGCCCTCGCCCTGATGGTCTTCACCGTGCGCTGCCTGCGCCGCGCCACCCCGCTCGTCGATCTGCGGCTCCTGGGAGACCGGGGCTTCGCGGCGTCCGCACTGATCAGTTTCCTCGCCGGGGCCGTGCAGATCGGCGCGCTGGCGGTGCTCGCCCTGCATTTCCAGCTCGTGCGCGGCTACGGCGTGGTCGCCTCCGGGCTGGCGATGGGCGGCTTCGCGCTGGGTGCCGCGGTCCTGCCCGCGGCGGGGCGTCTCACCGACCGGTTCGGCGGTGGGCAGGTGGTGACCGCCGGGTCCCTGCTCGGCGTCGCCGCGTTCGTCCCGCTCGCCCTGCTCCCGAACAGTGCGGGACTGCTCACGGTGGAACTGCTGATGGTCGGTTTCGGCGTGTCGAACGCGCTGTCGGTGGTGCCCGCGTCCACCGCCGCCTATCTGAGGGTCCCCGGGCCCAAGATGCCGGATGCGGTCACCTCGATCAACATTGTTCTGAGGCTCGGTGGAGCGGTCGGCACCGCGCTCGTGGTGTCCTTCCTCGGCAATCACCCGACCTCGCAGTCCGCCGCCGAGCACGGCTTCCACGCGGCGTTCTGGTCGCTGGCGGCGCTGTCCGCCGTCTGCGTCCCACCCGCGCTGGTACTCCGACGGGTCACGCGCAACGAGGGGCGGGACGGTCGGCGGGAGGCGGCCTCCGGCCGCCACGGACCCGGCGCAGCCTCACCTCACGCCCCTTCGACATCCCCACCCGGTGACCTGTCGACACCCGAGTCCCGTACCCCGGCGAAGGCCCTGGAGCCCCGATGACCGTCACCGCCCCGCACCACACCAGCCTCGTCCTGCCCGCGACCGCACCCTTCGACTTCGGGCACAGCCTGCGCTTCGTGCGCGGGTTCCCGCCGATGGCCGGAGAACAGAGCACCGACGGCGACGTACTGACCAGCGTCGTGCGCGAGGCCGGTCAGGTGCTGGTCGTCCGGGTCCGCGAGGACGGCGCGGGGGACGGCGTGCGCTGCGACCTGGAGTCCGCACAGCCGATCACCGACGAGGCCCGTGCGGCCGTGGCCCACCGGTGCACCGCGCACCTCGGGCTGGAGGACGACCTCACCGAGTTCTACGCGCTGGGCCGGCAGGACGAGGCCTTCCGACCGGTCGTCGAGCGTCTGTACGGCTACCACCAGGTGCGTTTCCCCTCCCCCTTCGAGCTGCTGTGCTGGGCGATCCTGTGCCAGCGCATCCCGATGCCCGTCGCCAGGAGCATGAAGCAGCGGCTCATGGCCGAGTTCGACAACAGCGCGCTCGTGGACGGGCGTCCCCTGCCGGCCTTCCCCGATCTCGACCAGCTCCTCACGCTGTCCGAGGCGCGCTTCGCCGAGCTGATCGGCAACGCCCGCAAGGCCTCCTACCTGTTCGGGGCCGTGCGGCGTTGGGCGGAACTCGACGACAGCACCCTGCAGACCGACGACTACGACGCCGTGCGGGACCGGCTGCTGAGCATCCCCGGGATCGGACCGTGGTCCGCGACCTTCCTCCTCATCCGCGGTCTGGGTCGCACCGAACGCATGTACCCCGACAAGGAGGCACTGCGGGCCGCGGCCGCCGTGTACCGGCGTGCCGTCGGCGAGGAGGAGTTCACCGAGCTCGCCGCGCGATACGGCCGGTGGCAGGGCTACTGGGGGCACTACCTGCGGGTCACTGCCTGAACCCCGGTCGCGAAGTGCCCTGAACCCCGGTCGCGAAGTGCCCTGAACCCCGGTCGCGGAATGCCCCGGGAGTCGCGAAGGGCTAGAGGAGCGACGACTCGCCACGCAAAGGGATGGTCCGATTTGCCCTGCGAGTCTGCAACAATCAGTTTCGATGATCATCTCGCCCGGGGGTGGGATCACCACGGGGTCGGACGCGCGCGAGGCCGCACGCCGATCCGAACCCGCGCGAGCCCGCCGGGCCCCCACGCGGACGGACGGACGCCACGTCCGCCGCCTACCACCGCGCCGCCCCCGGGCTCTGGGCAGCCATCGCCGTGACCCGGTGCCCCGGGGTGGCTGGGCACCACCCCCGGACCCCGAGTCCCCCGACCGCGCCGGGGCGAACGCCCCCGCCCGCAGCGCCCGGCCCCGGTTCCGCTCCGACATCGAAGGGCTCCGCGGACTCGCGGTCCTGCTCGTGGTCGCCTTCCACGCCGGCCTGCCCCGACTGGGCGGCGGCTACGTCGGCGTGGATCTCTTCTTCGTCATCTCCGGATTCCTGATCACCGGGTTGCTCGTCGACGAGCTGTACCGGCAGGGCACCGTCTCCCTCACGGCGTTCTACGCGCGACGGGTGCGACGGCTGTTGCCGATGGCCAGCCTGGTGCTGGTGGTCACCGCGGTGGTCTTCGCCCGGGTCCTCGCCCCTCTCGACCGGCCGCTCCTGTTCGGTGACATCGGGACGGCGGCCCTGTGGGCGGCGAACTGGCACTTCGCCGCCACCGCCACGGACTACATGGGGGACGTCGACCACAGTCCGGTCCTGCACTACTGGTCGTTGAGCGTCGAGGAGCAGTTCTACGTCGTCTGGCCGCTGATCCTGCTCGCCCTGGCGGGCGTCTGGGGCCGGCGCCGCCCCCGGTGGACGCTGGTCCGGCGCCGGCTGATCCTCGGTCTGGCGCTGGTCGGCGTGCTCTCCTTGGCGGCCTCGGCGCAGCTCACGGCAGGGACCGGCCCCTGGGCGTACTTCGGGCTGCACACGCGGGCCTGGGAACTCGCCGCCGGCGGCCTGCTCGCACTGGGCCGGGACAGGCTCGGCGCCGTCCCCCGGCGCCTCGCGGTTCTGGCCGGTTGGTCGGGCCTGCTCCTGGTCCTGGGATCCGCGCTCTGCCTGGGCCGGGACACTCCCTTCCCCGGCCTGGCGGCGCTCTGGCCGGTCGGCGGCGGCGTCCTCCTCGTCGCGGCCGGCACCCGTACCCGCCGGGGGGCCGCCACCCTGCTCGGCTCCGCCCCGCTCACCCACCTCGGACGGCTCTCCTACTCCTGGTACCTGTGGCACTGGCCGTGCCTGGTGCTCGCCTGCCGGCTCGCCACGCACGCCGAGGATCAGGACCCCGACCTGCCCGCGCCGTCCCCCGGTATCTGGCCGATCGTCCTCGCCGTCGTCGGTTCCCTGGCGCTCGCCGTGCTCTCCCACCACCTGGTGGAGCAGCGGGTGCGCCGCGCGACGATGCTGGTGCGGTACCGCCTGGTCAGTCTCGCCCTGGGTGCCGGGCTCCTCGCCGTCGCCACCACGGTGCCCGCCCAGGTACTGCTGCCGACAGGCTCCCCCTCGCCGGGTTCCTCCTTCGCCAGTGACTCCCCCCTGGGCAGGGTGACCGCCGGGAGCACCGAGCAGGGCGGCGCCCCCGGAACAAGCCAGGGCACGACCGGTGCGGTCACCTGGCCCGAGCCGCCACCGCCGCCTGCGCTCTCGATGACACCGGCCGAGGCGCGCGCGGACGACACCGCACCGGCCCGATGTTTCCTCGGATTCGGCCCCAACCGGGCGGACCCCTCCTGCCGGTTCGGGGACGCCGCGGGCACCCGGGTCGTGGTGCTGTTCGGGGACTCGCACGCCGCGCACTGGTACCCCGCGCTGGCGCAGGCAGCCCAGGACCGGCACTGGCAGCTCTACTTCTGGGCGAAGTCAGGGTGCGGTTACGCCGAGGCCCCGGAGTGGCTGTCCTCGTTCCATCGCTACTACACCGAGTGCGACGCGTGGCGGAGTTCGGTGCTCCAGCAGATCGGTCGGCTGCCCCGGATCGACGCCGTCGTCATCGGCCGGAGCTTCAACCAGCTCTCCAAGCTGCGCACGGACGACGGCGGGACCCCCACACTCGACGAGGCCCAGGCCCGGTGGCGGGAAGGCGCAGTGCAGGTCCTCGACACGCTGCGGCCCCTGACCGGCCGCACGGTTCTTCTCCGGGACATACCCCGCCCGGGATTCGACGTCCCCGCCTGCCTGTCGGAGCACCCGGACGATCCCACCGCCTGCCAGTACCTGCGCGCCGGGCACACCAACCGGGACGCCGACCTTTTCGCCGCGGAGCAGCCGGTACTCGCCGAGGCCGGAGTGCGGGTGCTCGATCTCGGAGACCTGGTCTGCGGCAGCGATCCCTGCCCGGTCGTCTCCCCCCGCGGGACGATCCTCTTCCGCGACGCCCACCACCTCACCGCCACCTTCGCCGCGGAACTGGCATCCGCCGTCGCGGCGCGGCTCGCCCCCCTGGTCGACGTCGGCTGACCGTCGGCGTCGGCTGACCGGCTCGACCGACGGCGGGCAGCGGAGGGTGCGTGCGCGCTCCGCGCGGTGTGCCGACCCCGGCTGGACCGGCCGCCCGTCAACGGAGCGGCCGGTCCGCAGGGCACGGGCGGCCCGGAGCCAGCCCGGGTGCCTCGGTGCAGGCTGCTCGCTCAGCGCCAGAGCACCGGGACGGCCTCGTAGCTGTCCGGGAGCCGGATGTCCCCCGCGATCACACCGTGATCATTGATCGCCATCACGTCGCTCGCTCCGCAGGAGCCGACCCCGCCCAGATCCGAGACGGCCCCGGACGGGCTCCAGCGCACCGCGTGTGTCATCCCGTTGGGCAACTGGTTCTCCCCGACCACGGTGCCGGACGAGTTCATCGCGACCGCGTAGGCCTCGTCGGTGCCGGGCAGGTAGGGCAGCATCTCGACCTTCCCCGAGGCGCTCCAGCGCACCGCGACGTTCCCGACCGAGGCGGGCGGGTCGCGGAACGCCATGCCCGCAACCGTCCCCGCATCGTTGATCGCCAGGGGGTAGCTGTCCCGACCGTCCGCGGGGTCCGGCAGGGCGACGAGTCCGCGCACCCGGTCCCAGCGGAACGCGCCGTCCAGGTAGTTGTGCAGCACGACGACGCCCCGGTCGTTCATGGCCGTGGCAGAGGTCTGGTTCGACCGCGCCTGCATGATGTCGGTGACCTGGCCGTGACGATCCCAGAAGGCCATGTCCTGGACGCCCGCCCGGGTCGTGGCCTGCCCGGCGGACATCCCCATGGTGTTGTGGACCTGGGTCGACGAACCGGCGCCGCCCAGACCCGGCAGCAGCGTCACGTGACCCTGGGCGTCCCACCGCACCGCGCGGGAGGTGTCATCGCTGCTCCAGACGGTGCCGAACACCGTGCCGGCGTCGTCCAGGCCGACGACGCTGCTGGAGCGACCACCGGCGGTGCCGAGATCGGTGATCCGACCGTGCCGCCAGATCACCGCGTGGGTGTCGCCGGACGGGCTCCCCGCGACCCCGGCGACCTCCCCCTGCTCGTTGATCGCCAGGGCCCGGGCAGAGCTGCCACCCGGCAACCCGCCGAGGTCGTGGAACCGGCCCGCCGGATCCCAGACGATGCCGTGCGCCGTCCCGTCGAGCCAGGCATTGCCCATCACGGCGCCACTCTCGGTCAGCGCGCCCACCTGCACATAGGAGTAGCCCTCCGGGACCGGCAACCGGGTCATGGTCAGGCCCCCGGAGGCCGGGGGATCACAGGCCGGCGAGGTCGTGGTCGTCGCCACATCGGCGAGCGCCTGCCCGGCCCCTCCGGGCACCAGGCAGGCCGCTCCCGCGACGAGCACGGTCGCCGTCACGCAGGTCAGGGTCGTCAGTGTCACGCGTCGTGTCATGGATCGGCTCCTCCTTGAGTCCGTCGCGGAGCGCACTGCCCCTGCAGGACGCTCCCCCACCGCTTCCGACTCCGCGTCACCGCACTGCACGGCGTCACCGCGGGCCGGCCCCCTGCCTCCACCCTGCCGCAGGCATCTGCAACTGCTCGCGCCCGTCCGCGACGCCCCGAAGTCGACGAATCATCCAAGAGGGGACGATCAACGTCAAGAGCCCTTCCCTGTCCGATACCACCCGGTGCGCGGGCACGGCGCACAGGCAGGGTCCGAGGCCTACGATCCGTGGCACGGGAACGCCGGGCGACGCGCTGAGCTGAGGAACCCGCGGCCCCGTTCAGGATGACGCAGGTCCTTGCGCGATCAGCGCCGGGCGGGGTCGGTGACCGGCAGCGGTGAACGGGGATGCGGCACACCCGGGCCGCCGCTCTCGTATCGCGCGTCCGTCCCCGGCATGAGCGACCAGACCTGGTCGCGCCCCTGCGTCTTGGCCCGGTACAGCGCCCGGTCGGCGTGATCGAGCAGCGCCCACGGATCGGCGACGTCCTGGGGACGGGCGACGGCGAGCCCGATGCTCACGGTCATCACCGGCGCGATGGTCGAACCCTTGTGCGGGATGCCCGCCGTGGCCAGGGCCGCGCGGAACCTCTCCGCCACGACCAGGGCCGCGCTGCGGTCGGTGTCGGGCAGGGCCAGGACGAATTCCTCGCCGCCGTAGCGACAGGCCAGATCCCGGGGGTAGCGGACAGCCTCCGCGAGGTGGGTCGCCACCGTACGCAGGGCCTCGTCGCCCTTCAGATGGCCGTAACAGTCGTTGTAGGCCTTGAACAGGTCGACGTCGATCATGAGCAGGGCCAGCTCGCCGCCGTGGCCGGCCAGGGCCTGCCACTGTGCGTCCAGGTGCTCCTGCAGGTGGGTCCGGTTGGCGAGTTGGGTGAGGCTGTCGCTCATGGCCGTCCGGTGCAGCGCGGCGACGGCCTGCTGCAGCTGGATCTCGGTCCGACGCCGGGTCTCCACCTCGGCCTCCAGCTGTTCGGACCGGGCGGTGAGTTCCGCCGAACGGGCCGAGAGCTCGGCGGTGCGGTGTGCCACGACCTGTTCGAGGGTTGCCGCGTGGTCCTTGAGGGCCTGCGTGCTGAACATGGCCTCCAGGACAAGACTGAGCTCGGTGCGCAGCCAGGCGGTGACCAGCATGGACCCACTTCTCTGTTCGAACAGGAGGTAGCCGAGTTCACGATCGTTCCCGTACAGCGGCTGGAACACCAGCAACTCCGTGCGCAACTGCTGGTGGAGGGTGCTGGGCAGCAGTTGGGCGAGCGGGTAGACCTCCTGGCACGGGGGCCCCTGAACACCGTCCTGGTAGTCGAGGAGCAGTCGGGCCTCTGGCTCCCCCGACTCCGGGACCTCCGCGTAGACGGCGAGGAAGCACCGACCGATGCCGAGCCGGGACAGGGCGCTCCCTGCCAGGCCGTCCGCGAGGTCCTCGGGTGTCGCGCAGCGGCTGAGGACGTAGGTCAGGCCCCACAACGCGTCCCGGGCCGCCAACTCCTCCTGGGCGAGGTTGGCCAGATCCACCACCGCCATGATCTGTTCCGGTGCGCTGAAGGGGAGCGACCGCGTGGAACCCCGGACCACGAGGCGGGTCGGCACGACGATCTCCTCCCCTGCCGGGGCACCGTTGAGCTCGGCGAGCAGGCGCTCGGCGGCGACCCGTCCCTGCATCGCCTGCTCCGGGTCCACGGAGGTCAGGGCAGGCCAGCAGAGCGAGCTGGGGTAGTTGTCGAATCCCGTGACCAGGACGTCCTCCGGGACCCGCAACCCCTCGTCCGCGAGCGCCTTGAGCGCTCCCAGGGCGGACATGTCGTTCGCCGCCACCACGGCCTCGATGCCGCGTCTCCGGCTCAGGAGTGCGCGCAGCTCGCGGTAGGTCTCCTCGTGCCAGAACGCCCCGTCGAAGATCAGATCCTCGTCCACCGGGATCCCTCGCGCGGCGAGCTCCTCGCGGAAGACCTGTTCGCGCGCGATGCTGTCGGCCTGATGCGCCTGGCCCCGGGCATGGGCGAGCCGCCGGACACCGCACTCGTCGAGGAGGTGGGCCATGAGCGCCCGCATGCCGCTGCGGTCGTCCGCGTGGACCTGGCTCGCCCCCGGCAGCTGCATGGAGATCCCGACGGTCGGGATGCTCAGCTCCCCGAGCAGCGCGGCCAGTTCGGCGTCCTCCTCGGCGCTCGCGGACGGCGTGACGATCGCGCCGTACGGGCGGATCGTCCGGATGAGGTGTTCCACGGACGCCATCAAACCCGCCGAGGTGAAGTTCTGGCTGTTCACCACCAGGATCAGCCCGTGTGGTGCGAGCACCGGACGGATGCCACGCACGAGCTGCTGGTGATAGACGTTGAAGCCCATGGTGATGATCAGGGCCACCGGTGGCCGGGACTCCGCCATGGCTCCCTGCTCACCGCCCTCGCAACACGGCCGCGACGAGCCGGCCACCCGCCGTCCCCGATCCTGGTCCGCGCCGTTCAGGACAGCGCCGGTTCCGATACCCGACTCCGATCGATGTCGATGTCGATGTCGATGTCGAGAGGATGTCGACATCCCGAGATCTCAGCTTGAGATGCCGTGCGAGTCGTGGGGCGGTCGCCGACCACGGCAGCGGTTCCCCCGGCGAGGCCGCTGTCGGACGTCCCGGAGCAGACCTACGCGATCATCCCGTTGCGGCGGGAACCGGGCACCTCAAGACCCTCCGGCCGTAGGTCGATACCAGCGGCGAAGGGTGACGCTTCACCTGAGGGAGGACGCATGAGCGGTGCTGACGCTCTCCGTCCTCTCGTGGGGATCATCGTCACGGGAATGAACGACTACCACTCGGGAATCCTGGACGGCGCCAAGGAGGTGTTCGTCCGGAACGGCGTTTCGGCCATCATGATCGCCAATGAACCATATGCCGCCCGGGGATCGGAACTGACCCTCGCCCTGATCCAGAGAAGGGCGTTCCACGGAGTCCTCCTCCTGCCCGCGGTCTCACCCGAGCGAAGCCTCGAGCTGCGGACGTCCCTGGACGCCTCCGGCCTGCCCACGGTGTGCTTCGCCAACGAGGAGAAGGACCGCCCCAGCGTCAGTGGCGAGAACGCCTCGGGGATGCGGGCGCTCATGGTTCACCTCCTGGACGAGTGCAACGCTCGTCGCCCTGTCCTGATACGGGGACTTCCGCACCAGAACGATTCGATCGCGCGCGAGAGGGTCTTTTGTGGCGAACTTGCGAAAAGGCAGATCGATTGCGGAGAGGACCGGTTCCTGACCGGCAACTTCCGGGAGGACGTCTCGTACCGAGTGATGCGTGAATTCCTGCGGTTCCGCCGGGACCTGGATGCTGTCGTCTGTTTGAACGACGAGGCGGCCTTCGGGGCCATCAACGCACTGAACGACTACGGACTCGACGTTCCCGGTGACGTGCTCGTCTGCGGGTTCGACAACAGTGACAGAGCAGCATGGAGCTGGCCCGATCTGACCACGGTGGACCAGAACCTGCACGAGCAGGGAGCAGCTGCGGCCAGCATGCTGCTGAAGATGATGGCGGGTGAAACCGCCGGGCAGTGTCTCGTGGTTCCTTCGAGCCTGGTGGTACGCCGCTCCACTGCCAGGTTGCCGTGGACCCGGACGTCCGACCTGCCGGAAACAACTCCCGAAGAGGACGCCGAACGGCGGGACCCCGATTCCGAACAACAACCACGAGGCAGCCACCAGGTGATCGAAGCCGACCGGTTCGCGTCGGAACTGCAGGCCGCGGCGACGGCGACGCGGGTGACCCGACAACAACTGGCGACCCTGAGCGCGATCATGGGCCAGAGCCGCACCATGATCCGCTGCGAGTCTGTCTCCGACGTCGCGGAATCCCTCGGCTCCCGCCTCGGCCAACTCGGCATCACCAAGTGCTTCCTCGCCCTCCAGGACCGCTCGCTCCGGGAAGAACCCCCCGGCGGGCTGGACGAGCCGCTCCGGCTGGCGATGGCCTACCGGGGCGATGCCCTCGAAACACCCCCCAGGACACTGTTCTCCTACCGGGAAATCCTTCCCGAGGCCCTACGAGGTGAGCTGGATTCGGACGTTCCCATCCTGCAGCCGTTGTCGGTCGGCGCCAGCACGTTCGGATACCTCGTGTTCGACGCCGAACGCCAGTCCGCGGTGCTCAGCGAGCTGTTACGTGTCGACCTCTCGCGAGCCCTGGACACGGTGTTCAACTCCCTGCGGGCGCGAACGTATGCTCAATCGCTGGAACGGGTCGTGGCCGAGCGGACCCGTGAACTTCAGGCGGCCTACGAGGAGCTCCAGTACTCGGCGATGAGGGACGGGCTGACGCAGATCGCGAATCGGAGCACTTTCGACAGCTACCTCGAGCAGCAGTGGGCGAGCACCGTCAAGCGGCATGCGCCACTGTCCCTGATAATGATAGATGTTGATTTCTTCAAGGATTACAATGATCGCTATGGCCATCTCGCCGGGGACAGCGCCCTGCAGGTGGTGGCTTCGTGTCTACGACGATCCGTGCGTGAACGACACGACATCGTCTGCCGGTACGGTGGGGAGGAATTCGCGGCGGTGCTGCCCGACAGCGGAGTTCGGGGGGCCATGTCCGTGGCGGTGCGCTTCAGACGTGAGCTCGCCGCGGCAGGGGTCCCCCACCAGGCATCCAGGGTCTCCCCGCTCCTCACCGCCAGCCTGGGGATCGCCTCCATGCCCCCCGGGGACTATGCCTGCGCCCGCGATCTCGTCGACGCCGCGGACAAGGCGCTCTACACCGCCAAGCTGGGCGGTCGGGACCGAATCGTCATGGACGGGGAGGACATGACCGCTCCGTAGTCGCTCCCGGACCCCTGGCGTCCTCCAGGTCCGTCGAGGCCGGACCGGATGCACTGCCGGGACTCTCCAGATCCGGACCGGACCTGTCGATACCCCTTTCCCATGGCGTCAGCGACCCCTGACCAGGAGGGGGACATCGGCGGCACCAGTATTCGGCGCGAACGACCCGTCATCGGCTTCATCGCCCCGAACGTCCACGGCTACTTCTTCGGCAGCATGCTCACCGGAGTGGTCGACACGGCCAGCGCGCACGGCGCGCGGGTGGTGGCGCTGCAGACCCACGACGCGGGCCTGCGGGACTTCGAGAACGAACTGTTCACCTCGCCCGTCGCGTGGGACCACCTCGACGCCCTGGTCGTCCCCCAGGCGGCGGTCGACGCCGCCTACCTGCACGAGTTCGCCGCGACCGGCAAGCCGGTCGTCACCGTGTACCAGGCGCCGGCGGGGTTCCACTGCCCGACCGTCGTCCCCGACAACGCCCAGGGCATCAGGGCGACCCTGGACCACCTGGTCGGGCACGGGCACTCGAACATCGCGTTCGTGGGCCGGGAGCCGGCCAACGCCGACGACGCCATCCGGTACGAGGCGTACCGGGTGGCCATGGAGGCGAACGGCCTCACCCCCACCGCTCCGGTCCCCGTCGCCTGGCGGCTCGACGAGACCTATGACGGTGCCGCCGCCGTCCGGCGCCTGCGCGACTCCCCCGAGTTGCCGACCGCGGTGGTGGCCTGCACCGACGTGACCGCGATGGCCCTGATCGAGGCGCTCGTCGCGGACGGCATCGTGGTCCCTGACGACGTGGCGGTGGTCGGGTTCGACGACATCGCCGAGGCCGCCGAGTACCACCCTCCGCTGTCGACCGTGGCCCAGAGCTTCACGACGGCCGGCGCGACGGCCTGCACGCTCGCGTTGCGGGCCCTGGCCGGCGAGTCCGTGCCGCCGGGTCTGCACTGCATGCCGGTCACCTTCGTCGTCCGGGAGTCCTGCGGCTGCCGCTCCAGGGAGGCCGGCGGCACGGCCGCCCAGCCCGGTCTGGAGGACCTCAGCCGCCCCTTCGTCCCGGAGTTGGCCCGGGCGCTGCACGGCGAGGAGGAGCCGACGAGCACCCAGCAGGAGGGCCTGCGATCCGCCGTGCACCGGCTGGTCGCCCTGTTCGCCGAGGTGCTCCGCGCGCCGGAGGCGGACCTGAGCGCCGCCGACAAGTCCGCCACCGACGCGTTGCGCCACGTGGCGTCCCGCTCCTCCTACCCTCTGAACGCCCTGGCCGCGGTGCGGCAGCTCGCACGTTCGGTCGCCGCCCGGCTCGCACCCGACGACGTGCTCGCCGAGACCACGCTGGACCGGTACGCCGTGGACGTCGCCGTGCACGCGCTGCAGTTCTACCGGCGCACGCACAGCGATGCCGTGGTCAACCAGCACGTGGAGATCCAGCGTCGCTACAACATGATCAGCACGGGTCTGGTGCGCCGGAAGCACCGGGACGTCCGGTCCCTGAGCTGGCTGGAGGGCACCGACGTGCGGGCCGGGTGCCTGGCCCTGTGGAGCGACCCGCACGACCGGTCGCGCCGCGGCCGGCTGCGCATCGCGGGCAGCTACCCCGACAAGGACCCGCTCGGGCGCCGCGACGAGCACTGCGAGATCGGCGCCTTCCCACCGGCCGGCCTGGTCGGCCTGGACGACGGGCACCCCGACGAGCTCACGTTCGTGCTGCCGGTCAGGTTCGACGGCAGTGACCACGGCTTCCTCGCCCTCGCGGGCCCCTTCGACGTCATGGAGGAGGCGGTCTTCGAGCGCTTCAACCACTGGTCCGTGCTCCTGACCGCGGGTCTGGACCAGGAACAGGGGCTGGAGCGGCTGCGGCTGAGCGAGGAGCGGTACGCCCTCGCCGCGGAGGCCGCCAACGACGGCATGTGGGACTGGGACCTCACCTCTGGCGCCGTGTACTACTCGGCCCGCTGGAAGGCGCTGCTGGGGCACGCCGAGGACGAGGTCGCCGCCACCGCCCACGAGTGGCTGAGCCGGGTCCATCCGGAGGACCGGCCCGTCTTCGACCGGGCCCTAGCGAACCACCTGGCCGGGTGCGAGCCGTCCCTGGAGGTCGAGTACCGGATCCGCACCGCGGACGGCACCTACCGGTGGATGATCACCAACGCGCAGTCCGTGCAGGACACCGACGGGAACGTCTCCCGCCTCGTCGGGTCGATGACCGACGTCACCGAGCGCAAGCAACTGGAGGAGCGGCTGCGGCACGACGCCCACTACGACCTGCTCACGGGGCTGCCCAACCGCGCTCTGTTCCTCGAACGGCTCGACCGGGCGATCCTGCGCACCGAACGCCACCCCGACTACACCTTCGCGGTCGTCTTCCTGGACCTCGACGGCTTCAAGGTGGTCAACGACAGCCTCGGCCACCAGATCGGGGACGAGTTGCTCATCCAGGTGGCGAATCGACTGAGCAGGGAGCTGCGCGCCGACGACACGGTGTCGCGGTTCGGCGGTGACGAGTTCGTGCTCCTCATCGACGACGTCCGCGACCTGCCCAGCTTGCCGGACGTCGTCAAACGCCTGCTGTCGGTCCTGTCCGTGCCCGTGGCGCTGGTCGAGGCGACCCGGACGATCACGGCATCGGCGGGTGTCGCCGTGAGCGCTGCCGGCCACGGGACGGCCGACGAGTACGTGCGCGACGCCGACACGGCGATGTACCGCGCCAAGGAGCAGGGGCCCGGCTCGGTCGTCCTGTTCGACGAGGCGATGCACGCCCGCGCCATGGCCCGACTGCAGATGGAGTCGGCGCTCGACCGCGCCATCGCCGAGGAGCAGTTCGAGCTGTACTACCAACCCATCCTCCGGCTGGACACCCGGCGGATCGTCGGGCTGGAGGCACTGATCCGTTGGAACCACCCCCAACGGGGTCTGGTGCCGCCGAACGACTTCCTGCCGGTCGCCGAGGCCACCGGGCGGACCCGCCCGATCGGCCAGTGGACGATCAGGGAGGCGTGCCGCCAGATCCGCGCGTGGTGTGACACCGTGCCCGGGTTCGGCGACCGCACGGTGAGCGTCAACCTCTCGAACCGGCAGTTCTGGGACCCGGACCTGCTCCCGGTGCTGCGGGGAGCCCTGGCCCGGTACGCGGTGCCGGCGTCCGCGGTGGTGTTCGAGGTGACCGAGGGCGTCATCATGCACAACCAGGAGGTCGCGGTCAGCTTCCTGGGCGCGTTACGCAAGGAGGGCGTGGAGCTGCACGTCGACGACTTCGGCACGGGCCACTCGTCGCTGTCGGCGCTGCACGAGCTGCCGGTCGGAGCGCTGAAGATCGACCGCTCCTTCGTCCAGCGCATGCGGACCAGCACCCGAAGCCGGGAACTCGTGGGCCTGATGGTGACGATGGGGGCTCGTTTCGGGATCTCCGTGATCGCCGAGGGCATCGAGACCGAGGCCGAGGCCGAGGCACTGGCCGAGCTGGGCTGTCCCCTGGTCCAGGGCTACCTGTTCGCCCGGCCGGTCCCCGCTGCGGAGGCCACCCGCCTCCTGCTCGCCCAGGCCGACGTCGTGGCCGCCCGTTCCTGAACTCGTGGCCGCTGACGGGGCCCCGAACTGCATGTTTCGGGCGAGTGATTCCGGGATCGGACCAGTGGCCTCTTCCGGGCGCACCCGCCCCGGCATGTCCGGGATCAACCATCGGGGTCTTTGTCAGACCCTGATGGTTGATCCCGGTCAGGCTGCCAGAGTGAAGTCGAGGCGGACGAGGTGGCTTGACCGTGTCCGGTCGGGGTTCTGTCCGGAGGGGCTGGGTTGCTGCCGGGCGTCCTGCTGGCCCTGGGTCAGAGGTGGAAGCTTGCGATGAGGCCGGTGAGTTCGCTGCTCATGGCGGACAGCGCGGCAGCACCGGAACTCGCGTCGGCCATCGAGGAGGCCGTTTCCCCCGCGGCCGAGGCCACTCGGGAGATGTTCTCGGCGATGTCCCCGGAGCCAGCTGCGGCATCGGAGACCCCGCTGTTGATGGCCCGCGTGGTCGCGGTCTGTTCCTCCACCGCGGAGGCGATCGTGGTCTGGAACTCGTTGATCCTCATGATCGCCGTTGCGGCGTTGTCGGCGTCCTCCTGGATCGCCTCCACGCGTCGGGAGATGTCGTCGGTCGCCCGGGCCGTCTCCTGGGCCAACTGCTTGACCTCTTCGGCCACGACCGCGAATCCCTTGCCGGCGTCGCCGGCCCTTGCTGCCTCGATCGTGGCGTTCAGTGCCAGCAGGTTCGTCTGCTCCGCGATCGAGGTGATCAGCCGGACCAGGTCCCCGATCTGCCGACTCGACTCCCCGAGCTTGCTCATCGTGTCCGTCGTGGACTCCACCGCCCGCACCGCGCCGGTCGCCACCTGCACCGCCTCGTTCGCGTTCCGCGCGATCTCCGAGATCGACGTGCCCATCTCCTCGCTTCCGGCGGCGACCGACTGCACGTTCTGCGACACCGCATCCGCGCCGTGCGCGACGACACCGGCCCGCTGGGAGGTCTCCTCCGCGGAGCGACCGACACGGACCGCGAGGTCGGTCAACCCCGTAGCAGCCTCGGCAAGACTGCCGGCCACGCGTTGGATCGAGACGAACACGGCCCCTATCCGCTCCAGCGCATGGTTCACGGATGCGGCCATCATCGAGACCTCGTCCCGGCCGCTGGCCGCCACCCGCACCGTCAGATCGCCCTCGGCCACCCGTCGGAGCGCCGCTCCGAGCTGCGCCACCCGACGGATCAACTGTCGGCCGAACAGGAACAACAATCCCGGCAACAGGATCGCAGCGCTCATGCAGATGATCGCCATCATCCACACGAGAGAGCGCATCACTGACCGCGTCTCGCCGACCTTCGCGGCCGCGTTCTCGTCGGCCAACTTCTGCGCTGCGGCCACGGCCTGTGCCTGTTTGGCCATCATCGCCTGGTACGTGTCGTGGCGGGCCTGGATGTCGGCCGCCGAGTTCGCCTTGGATTGGGAGAACATCCAGGTGACGTAGTCGGAGATGTCCTTGCCGATCCGCTGGATCGCGCTCACCTGCGCCGACGGCAATCCCGCGGCGGACTCCTGCTCGACCAGCTTCGCGACCTCACCCTGCGCAGCCTTGATCATCTGGCTCAGCCCCGCGACCGGCGCGTTCTGCACATACTGCACGGTGATGATGCTCTTCTGGATCTGCTCGTTCAGCACTGCAAGCCGGTCCGTGGCGGCTTTGGCCTGCAATTGTTCGTTGAGCCTGGTCTGGGCAGTCTGCGAGCGCTGCCACTGGCCGAAAGTGAGTCGTCCGGCCAGCGCACAACAGGCGAGGACGACCACGGAGAGCGTCGTCAGTGAACGTCGGATCGACCATGACTTGGCAGCCAGTACATCCTCCTGGCCCGACGACACCTGCTGGTCCGTTCCTTCCGGAGAACCGTGCAGGTACTTCATCGAGCCGGGCGATGGCCAACTTGAACCCCATGACCGCCGCCCGGACCTGATCATGATCTTGCCGACGGGCATGCGGATGCGAGGCGGCCCCGTACTACAACTGCACTCCGCCGAGCCGTCTCGTAGCGTGAGACACGGTCCCGCTCCTCGTGCTTAGGAGACGGGCATAACGGGTGGCACTTACCCGCGAAGTGCAACCCGAGATCATGCTGGCACGACCACCTCCGTCCGCCCTGTCGGCGCGGCCACCCGGCCCCGACACCCCACGGGCACCCCTCACGGCCTCTGGGGGACCTGCCATGCCCACGCACCACCCCGATCTCACCCCAACCGCCGCCGCCTACCCACCGGGCCCTGGGCGCCCAACTCGCCCGGGCGATGAAACGCGCCATGGCGCAGGACAAGGTGAAGCGCAACGTCGTCGCCCTGTGCACGGTCCCCACCGGGCAGCCAGGACGTCCTTCGAAGGCGCTCACCCCACCGCTGGCCGATCCCGTGCTCGTGGCCGTCGAGAAGCGCCGGCTCCACGCCTACATCGCCCTGTCAACCGGAGTTG
This sequence comes from uncultured Kineosporiaceae bacterium, assembly GCA_964583765.1. Classification (GTDB taxonomy): domain Bacteria; phylum Actinomycetota; class Actinomycetes; order Actinomycetales; family Kineosporiaceae; genus CAZOWW01. Next base: position 552 of record CAZOWW010000058.1, on the reverse strand, counting down.
CTACGAGCCGCTGGCCTCGACTCACCCTGGCAGACACGGCCATCGCGGGAGTCGAGGGACTCGACCCTCGGGAGCGGACGCCCCGGGAGCTTCGGCACAGCTTCGTCTCCCCGCTCTCCGACAGCGGGGTCCCCCTGGAAGAGATCTCCCGCCTGGTCGGGCACCGGAGCACCACCGTCACCGAGACCGTCTACCGCAAGCAGCTCCGCCCCGTGCTCCAAGGCGGTGCCGTCGCCATGGACAGCATCTTCGGCTCGCAGACCGAGCGTTAGTCACTCAGTTAGTCACTCAACGGGAAGGGCCCCTGTCCGAGAAACCGGAACGGGGCCCTGACCTGCGTGTTTCGAGTGGGCGATACTGGGATTGAACCAGTGGCCTCTTCCGTGTCAAGGAAGCGCTCTCCCACTGAGCTAATCGCCCGCATGGACCAACGGCCGAGCACCGTCACCGTTCACACGTGCTCAACCGGATCCGAGGTGGAGACGGGATTTGAACCCGTGTACACGGCTTTGCAGGCCGTTGCCTCGCCTCTCGGCCACTCCACCGCGAGGC
>CAZOWW010000057.1:28047-35301 GCA_964583765.1 uncultured Kineosporiaceae bacterium | reverse complement strand
GACGGCTACCAGACCCGAGCCTGCCCTATGCCGACCCGGTAGCTGTCATTAGGCGGTCCGCCGTGCGCTCGTCCGCCCTGCGCTCGTCAGCCGGCGTGCGTCTGCCCCGGAAGGCGGAGCCACCGGTAGCCGAAGGGGGCCAGCTCGACGACGGGGAGCTCGTCGTCGGAGAACCGGCCTCGTGCCTCCCCGTTCTGGCTGTGGTCGGAGAGGACCTTCTCGGCACCGTCCAGCCCGGGAAGGCCGCTGAGGTCGACGCGGTGCTTCTGGCCCGAGAGGTTGTGCAGGAACACCAACGATCCGGCCTCGCCGTCCACGCGGTGGACGAGGACCCCGCTGGGGACACCGGCGAGGGGCACCACCCGGCCGGACCCCTCCCCGATCTCGGGACACTCCTGGCGCACGGCGATCAGGCGTTGCATCCAGGAGAGCAGGGACGACGGATCCTGCCGCTGCGCCCGGACGTTGACCTTCCGGAACCCGAAGGGGCCTCCCCCGATGGGGGCCACCACGAGGTCCTCGCGGCGTGCCGTGGAGAAGCCGCCGTTGCGCTCCGCGCTCCACTGCATCGGGGTGCGGATGGCGTCGCGGCCCGGGGCAGCGAGGTTCTCCCCCATGCCGATCTCCTCGCCGTAACGGATCACGGGGGTCCCGGGCAGGCTGAACTGCAACGCGTAGGCGAGTTCCAGCCGCTGCCGGTCGTTGCCGAGGATCGGGGCGAGCCGGCGACGGATACCCCGGTTGAAGAGGCGCATCTGTGGCCGGGGCGCGAACGCGTCGAACACCTCGGCTCGCTGGCTCTGGGTGAGCCGAGAGAGATCCAGCTCGTCGTGGTTGCGCAGGAAGGTGGCCCACTGGCCGTCCGACGGCACCCGCACGGCTTCGGTCAGGGACTCGGCGAGCGGCTCGGCGTCCTCCCGGGCCAGGGCCAGGAAGATGCGGGGGTTGAGCACGAAGTCGAAGAGCAGGTGCATCCGGTCGGCGGCGACCGGGGAGGAGCCGAAGAAGGCCGAGACGTCCTGCGGCGAGACGTTCGCCTCACCGAGCAGGATGGCGTCCCCGCGGCGCCACTGGAGGAACTGCCGCCACTCGTCGATGATCCCGAAGTCGTGCGGCGCGGGATCCTCGTCCGGGGCGACGAGTTCGATGACGAAGGGTGCGGCGTCGACCCGGAACCCGCTCATCCCCAGTTGCACCCAGAACCCCATGACCCGCAGCACCTCGGCGCGCACCGCGGGGTTGCGCCAGTTGAGATCGGGCTGGAAGTCGTAGAAGCGATGGAAATACCACGCCTGCGCCTGCTCGTCCCAGGTCCAGGTCTCCTCCTGCTCGCCCGGGAAGACGACCCCCTGGAAGCGGTCGGCGGGCTCCGCGGAGGACCAGATGTACCAGTCGCGGTACGGCGAGTCCGGGTCGCTGCGGGCGGAACAGAACCACGGGTGCTCGTCGGAGGTGTGATTGACCACCAGATCCATGATGACCCGGATGCCCAGGTCACCGGCCTCGTGGATGAGCTCGACGACGTCCCCGAGAGTACCGAGGCGGGGATCGACGTCGTAGTAGTCGGCGACGTCGTAACCGTCGTCCCGGTTCGGGGTCGGGTGGATGGGGTTCAGCCACAGGCAGGTCACGCCCAGCCGGGCGAGGTGGGGCAGCCGGGCGATGAGGCCGGGCAGGTCGCCGTGTCCGTCGCCGTTGGCGTCGGCGAACGAGTCGACATCGACGCAGTAGATGACCGCGTGCCGGTACCACCGGCTCAGCCGCGGGCGCGTCGTCACCGGCCCTGCCCGGTCCGTGAGGAGTGCCGGCGGCCGGACGCGTACCGGAGGCCGGACGCGTACCGACGACTGGACGCCCACCGGTGGTCCGTCGCTGATCGAGCGATGCCTGACGGATGACTTGTTACCGGGTACACCTGTGTTCCCCTCCTCCGGGCGTCGCGGGCCGGCTCGCGTCTGCCGATGGCCGCGCGGCCGTTGCGGCTCGCGTACCCCGCGATCGCCTCGTCCACACCTCCGCACCACGACCGCCGCGGGCCCGGGGCGCCACGACCGTCGCGTGCCCGGGACGTCGTCGGCCGGGGCTCGGTTCTCGGGGGGTCCGGTTCTCGGGGGGTCGGTCGTCAAGGCGTCGACCTCCGGCCCCCTCAGCCCTCACCGAGGTCTGCGGGGGATGCCGGCCTTTCGCGGGGCCACGGGGTCGGCCGGGTCTCGGGGCGCACGGTGCGTGGGGGTTCCGGGGACGCCGCCGTGAAGGGTCGTGCCGAGGTCCCCGCCGGTTGCCGCGTCACGGCGAGGGCGGTGTGGGTGATGTGGACGGCGAGGAAGACAGCGCACAGGACCAGGTACATCCAGGGTCGTGACCGGGGAAGGCCTCGGATCGGACCGGTCAGCATGGTGATCCCGATCAGCCAGACAGCGGGGGTCCAGGCGGGGGCTGTCAGGCCGAGCACGCTGCGGCTCCACCGGCTGTCGGTGGCGAGGCAGATCATCGCGAACGACGCCGCGTACGCCGCGAGGCCGAGCAGGTAGACAGCGATCCCGAACGTGCGGGTGGAGATCCCGAGCGGCCGGACGGAGATCCCGAGCAGGCGGGCCGCGGGGCGTTGCATGAGCGGCATCGCCGCCGCGACGGCGAAGAGGAGCACGCGGAGCACGTTCTCGGCCACGAGCAGGGGGGTCGGGATGCCCTGGTTGAAGGTGTGGGGCTGGAACGCGGGCGGGTAGCGGGCGGCGAAGGCCTGCGCGATGGCCAGCGCGGGGACGAAGAGCCAGATCCCGCAGGCGAGGTACGGGAGGACGTTGCGGACGCCGGTCATGGCGCTCCCTTCAGATTTATATAGTGGTACTATATAAACATGGCGACCAGGAGTTCCGCGAGTGGCACCCCCGTGCGTGGCCGCCGGGGCCAGGGCGGCGTGCAACGGGAACGCCTTCTCGAGGCCACCGAGGCCCTCCTGCTCCGCTCGGGAGACCTCACCTCCGTGTCCGTGGCGGCGATCTGTGTGGCCGCCGAGTGCACGCCGCCCACGCTCTACTTCCACTTCGGCACCAAGGACGCCCTCGTCCTGGCGGTGGTCGAGCGTCACTTCCGCGGTCTGGCCACGTTGATGGACGAGGCGGCGGCCGGGGCGAGTGACCCGGTCGAGGCGTTGCGGGGCAGGGGAGCCGCGTACGTGCGCTTCGGTCTGGCGAACCCGGAGCACTACCGGATCCTGTTCCTCGCCCGGCGGCCCGCTGCCGTGGTCGAGGAGCCCGTCACCCAGGTCGCGGACGTCACCCAGCTCGCGCACGGCAGTCGGGTCGCGGACATGGCTCGGGTCGCGGACATGGCTCAGGTCGCGGACGTGATCGGGTTCGGTGCGCTCGTCGACACCGTGGTCAGCGCTCAGCGGGAGGGTCTCCTGGTCCCCGACCCGCCAGCGCTTGCCATCGCCCTGCGGTTGTGGGCCATGGTGCACGGGCTGACGGCTCTGATGATCACTGCCCCGGGTGCTCCCTGGGGCGATGCCGACGCCATGATCACCGACTACCTCGACTCCGCGGTGCGCGGGTTCCTGCGCGCCCCCGGAGACGTCGCACAGCGACCTTCGGTCACCGCTGATGGTGGCTGACGCCGACCGAAGACGCTCGCCCCCGGTCCCGGCGGAAGGACTCCCGCCGGGACCACCGTCCTGGAAAGCCCCGTCTGCGAAGGATCGTGATGACAGTGCCCTACCCGCCGCACATCCAGCAGCTCAGCACGACTGATCCGGCCTTCTTCGAGCTCGTCGCCCGCGAGCACGACCTGGTCATGGGGCCGGGGGCGATGGATGTCAAGAGCAAGCTCCTCGTCCTGCTGGCCGTGGACGCCTACGCGGGCTCCACCGGTGTGGCGCCGATCGCGGAGGCGGCCCGCCGCTGCGGTGCCTCGCAGCATGAGATCGTCGAGACCCTGAGGATCGCCACGCACGTGGCCGGTGGCCGGGTGCTGACCGCCGCTGCCCCGGCCCTCCTACCGGGGTGACCTTCGACCGCGGTGACCGAGGCCGGGGGCCCGCAGGCGCGCCGGTCGGCTGCCGGAGGCGGTCGATGACCGAGGTCGGGGAACTTCCCCGCGAATCGCTCTTCCTCCCGAAGAGGAGGACGCCCTCCCGTGGCTCGGGGAGGTCCGGGATGCCGTGCGCGCGGGGGCGGCAGGCGAAGGCCCGCGGGGCGTCCTGGAACGGGCCGGACCCGGCGCGCCGCCCCGGGTCCGGCCGGGTGGTCGAGCAGCTGGGCGAGCGTTGACTCTGTGTAATCCGGTCAATACTGTTCGAGATGGCACCGGTCCGGCCGGCGTCTCTGGCTCGTGGCGCAACCATCCTGGCTCGTGGTGCAGCCAGCGGGGCGGGCGAGCTCGCTCGCGGTCGGAGGCACGTTCCGGTGCCCGGGACGTGGTGTCGCCGCCGAGCGCGGCTCGTCGAGTGCCGGCCCGGGCGCTGTCCGCCGGATCGTTCGCGTGACCCTGGGGGAGGGCATCTCGTGATCATCGTGCTGCCGATCGTTCTCGCGATCGCCGGGCTTGTCGTCTCGTTCGCCTGCCGGACGGTGATCCGCCGGGCACGTGCCTGCGCCACGTCCGAGCACGAGCCCCTGCGGGCGAGCCTGGCTCGATGCTTCCTGTACTACTCCGTCCCCTTCACCGTGGCCGTGCTCGCCCTGCTGGCGCTCGACGTCTGCGTGCATCGAGCCTCCGGGTCGCTCACCTACCGGGAGTTGCAGGCGCTGGAGCGACGCGTCGACGCGGTCCGCGGGGTCACCGACCGGGTGGTGCTCCCCGAGCGGGAGATCCTCCTGCTCGTCCTCGCCCTCTTCGCCGTGAACGTGTTCGTGTACCACCGGCTCCGGCGCACCACCCGTGCCGTGCGCCTCTTCAGCCGGGTCCTGAGGCCCTACCGCAACATCTCCACGGCGGTCACCGTCCTCCTGGCCACCTTCTCCGCCTTCACGTTCCTGGGCACCCAGCTGGGAGCACCGCGAGATCGGGTCGAGCTGGAGCTCGCGTCGCTGCGCCAGGGATATGCCCACCTGGCTGCGCGGACGCAGGACGTGCTGCGGCGGCAGGCCCCCGCGGTCACGGTCGAGGACGTCATCCGGCGGCTCCCGGGCGGCTACGTCACCGCGTTGCGGGGAGGTTCCGCCGGTGGCTCCCGGATGCTCGACGACGAGAACCGCCGCGGTGCGGAACTCCGGGCCTACTACGCCGGGCAGTCGCCCAAGTACCGGGTACCGGATCTCCTCGCGGAGACCGTGATCGGCCGGGAGACGTCACGGCAGCAGCAGGAGGACGAACTCCGCCGGGGCCTGTCCGCAGGACCCCGAGTGCGCGCCACGTCACCGGGCAAGGGTGCGAACGACCAGGCGGAGTCCCCGTCCGCAGCGAGAGCGGCGTCGTCCGGGCCGGGAGAGTCCTCGTCCAGGTCGGGGAAGTCCTCGGACCCGCCTCCGGACACGACCCGGGGCATGTTGGCGGCCGCCGAGAAGTCCCTGGACGCCGTCGAACCACCGGCCGCGGTCACGCTCCTGAAGGACGACCGGGTCGAGGTGAAGGTCCAGATCGGCATCTCGATCCGGGAGTCGCTCGCCCACGTTCTCGCCCCCCTCCTGCAGCACGTGCCTCTCAGCGAGCCGTTGGTCGGCGCCCTCAACGGCCTCGCCGACGAGAGCCTGGACCACGCCGTCCGCACGAAGGTCCCCGCACTCGTCGCGAGGATCATGAAGGATCCCGCCCGCGCCGCCCAGGCCCTCGCCGGCGCCGCGCACGAGGTGGCACGTGAGATCCCGGCCGGCGATCCCGTCCGGAGCAGGGCGGTCGTCGCTCAGGTCCTCGCGCAGAAGGTCCGGGAGCTGGACGCGCTCGCCGCCGCCCGACCGCACCTCGACGCCGCCATCAACAAGGCCCTCATCGCGCGGCTGTCCAGCGGCTCGCAGGAGCAGGCGGAGGCCGTGGCCGGCGCCCTCAGGGACCGGGCGCACCTGATCAACCAGCAGCAGGTGGCGCGGTTGATGAAGATCATGCGGAGGGGAACCCGGCGATGGGTCTCGGATCCCTACCGACCGTGGGCCGACGCCCACTGCACCTGTCGCGCTCATCGATCGGTCCGGGCCTACGCGGCGGAGGCGCTGCTGGGCATGGACGCGCAGTTGGTGTCCGACGAACTCCGGGCGGAGGCCATGGGCGTTCAGGTCGCGGGCCTGTCGTACACCAAGGTCTCCGCTCCCGGGTGGGTGTGCTCGGTCGACGGCGACAGCTCCGCGCGGACGCTGTGCTCCTACTGACTGCGTTCCTCCTGACGGTATGTCCCCTGACCGCGTTCCTCCTGACGACGCGGGTGGACAGTTTCATCGCGAGGAGGGCGTCGGGGTGTCGGTCCTGCCGCCGTCCTGGGGCTGTGCCGGCGAAGGGCGCCGGATGTCGTGGGGAATTCCCTGCTTCATCGGCCGACGACCGGGTATGTGTCCCGTCGCCCGTCCGACACCTGCGAGAGGGAGAGCCAGATGCCCGACGTCGTCGAGCTCATCACCCGCCAGCACCGTCTCCTCGAGAACCTGCTCCAGCAGGCGGAACAGGCCGAGCCCACGGACCTGTCCGGTCTGCTGCAACAGGTGGCCGATCTGTTGGTGCCGCATTCCAGGGCAGAGGAGTCGTTCGTCTACCCCGCGGTCGCGGAGTACGACCGCGGGGAGAACGAGCAGGTGAAGGACAGTGCGGCCGAGCACCACCACATCGAGGGCATGCTGGAGGAGCTGCTCACCGAGGATCCGTCCGGGCCGGGCTACGACGGCCTGCTCTCGGCCGTGATCGGTGAGCTCCGCCACCACATCGAGGAGGAGGAACAGGACCTCCTGCCTGTTCTCAGTCAACAGGCGAGCGAAGCGGAGCGCGCCGAGCTCGGTGCCCGTTTCGCGGAGGAGACCGTGGACCGACTCGACGACGACCTGGTGCGGAGGGTCGAGAAGACCTCCGCCCGGGACAAGGCCTTCTGAGACCACGCGCGTCCGGGATTCCCCGGCGAGCTCGGTCACCCCGGACGGCGTGCCGCCGGTTGACGTGGCACCGAACGCGACCGCGTCAATCGACCTGGCGACGGCCGGCGCGGCGCGGCTGACGTGACGGCGACCGACATGGTGCGGCCGGCCCGCGCTGTGGCAGCCGGGGGGGGGGGCGGCCACGAGGGCCCGGCCGGGGGGGGGGGGAGGGGGGTGTGGGGGCGGGTGCCGGCCCCCCCGGGGG
>CAZOWW010000057.1:0-28037 GCA_964583765.1 uncultured Kineosporiaceae bacterium | reverse complement strand
GGTGGGGGCAGCGTCATCGAGGGCCGGCCGGTGAGGGGGCTCAGGCGGTTGTCGTGCCGGGTACGGCCGCCCCGGTGGAGGCGATCACGCTGGTGCCGGCCGGTACCCGGGTGACCTGAAGGCTCCGGCTGCCGAGGAGTTGCTGGGTCTCGAGCACCTTGAACAATGCCTCGGCGATCTCCGGATCGGTGCCGATCTGCGCGAGCGCGGCGCCGACGATCTGCGGCCGGAGCGCGCCTGCCTTGGCGAACTCGACCGAGGCCTCGCGCTCGGCCGCCGACCGGATGAGGTTGACCCGGTTGGCCCCGTCCTGCTGAATTGCCGCGGTCACCTGGCGGAGTCGGTTCACGACCTTCTGCTCGATCTGATGAATCATGCCGGCGTCACGGAAGTGGACCTTCCGGATGTAGATGCTGCCGACCTGGTAACCCCATTCCTGGGAGGCCCGGGTCACCTCGTCCCGCACGGCGCCGCTCATCCCGTGCCGGTCGACGAGCATGCGTTCCAACTTCATGTTGCTCAACCGGCGCACCGTGGCGCTGGAGACGTTGGCCCGCAGCGAGCCGGCCGGGTCGGCGTTCTTGAACAGGAAGCTCACCGGGTCGCTGACCATCAGCTCATACCAGACGCCGATGCCCATGGGCGCGCCCTCTTCGGAGTTCACGGCCTCGCTGCGCAGGTACGTCTGGTCCAGTCGCAGGTCGACGACATGCTTCTTGCCGAAGGGGGCGACGAGCAGAGCCATCGGCCCCATGCGGAGCCAGGGGAAGTGCAGCCCCGGTCGTGTCATGACGGCCCGCACGGTGCCGAAGAGCTCGAAGACGATGCACTGGCGTTCCCGCACGATCGCGTACATGCCCAGGATCCGCAGTACGGCCAGAAAGATCGGGACGGCGAGGAACCCGGCGGCCAGGGACACGATGGTGGTGGTTGTCGAGTTCACGATCAGTCCTCCGATCCGTCGGTGACCACGAGGGAACGGGTCTTCCCGAACAGGCCGAGCCGGGTGTTGCGGACGTAGAGCCGCAGCGCGTCGGGCCCCTGCGAGCGCAGTTCCCGGAGCCGATCGGCCAGGGCCAGCAGCGGCGCCACCTCGGCCTGGGCGTTGAGGGTCTCGATCTCCACCGCCCGCCTGGACTGGACGATCTTCTGGTCGGCCGCCGCCCGGGCCAGGCTCACCTCGCTGGAGACCTGGTTGTGAGCGGTGTTGATCGCGGCGAGCGCCGACTCGATCTCGGTGGGCGGATCGATGCCGGTGATCAGCACGGCGTCCAGTTCGATGCCGTAACGGGCCGCCGCCGAGGCGCACTCGACGTTCATGTGGTCGTTGAGATCACTCAGGTTCTTCCGCAGGTCGTTGATGGAGATGCCCTGCGCCGTCTCCAGATCCGACCCCGACCCGGCGGCGGGGTCCTCCGCGTCGGCCCCGGGAGCCGCGAAGTTGGCCACCCGGTCGCGCAGGATCGAGACGAAGTAGCCCATGACATGGGAGACCGGGTTCTTCACCCCGAAGAGATAGGCGTAGAGGTTCCGCTCCGAGACGGTGTAGCGGAGCTGACCGGTGAAACCGGTGTTGAGCTGGTCCTTGGTGACGGCCTCCAGCACCCGGCCGCCCTGGTTCGCGCGCGGATCGTCCGGGTCGTAGGCGATCGACACCGTCTTCGTGGCGATCGACGTCTTGTGGACCTTCTGCCAGGGCATCTTCAGATGGATGCCGGGGCCGCGGACCCGAACCTGCGGATACACGTAGCGGGCCGCCTCGTCCGCGCGCATGGAAAGGCCGGTGGCCTCGTCCAGCGTGGTCGAGCCACCGAGTCGTTGCGCGCGGCCGAAGGACGTCACGACCGCTCGCTCGTTGGGCCCGACGGTGTAGAAGCCGACGAGGACGACTCGAATGACCACCCAGGCCAGCAGGCCCAGGCCGAAAAGCGACATATTCATGAATCCCACCCCCCAGAAACGCTCCTGTGATCGCGCGAACCGTAGCAGTGCCGGGTGTCCGGGAGGGGGTGCTTCGGGCATGTCGCGGCTCCCTTCGTCCCCGTTCCGGGCCTCATCGGCCCGTCCCTCTCGGGCGTCCCCCGCATCAGGTTGACCACGGGCGCAGATGTCGCTCGGGGACCCGCTGGGTATCGCCGTCGTCCGACCTGCCCCGGTGCCGCCCGCCGGTCGGTTGTACGGTCCGAGCGATTCGGGATACACGTGGTGCTGTGCGGGTGGAACGCCGCCCGGCGCAGGACAGTGGGAGGTCGGAGTTGCCGCGTCGAGGTGGGCGAGATGGCTAAGCGAGCCACGTTGTACGACGTGGCCGAACGGGCCGGAGTGTCCACGGCGACGGTCTCGTTCGCGTTCACCCAGCCCCACCGGGTGAGGGCGGCCACCCTGGAGCGGGTGCTGGAGGCGGCCCGGACCCTGGGGTACATGCCCAGCGGTACCGCGCGCGGGTTGGCCCGGGGGGTGACGGGCGCGATCGGCCTGTACTCCTACGACTACCTGATCGATGCCGCCGCTGTCGTTGCCCCGGCCCGGACGGCCTACCGCACGTTCCCGCTGTACGTGGACGAGGTGCAGTACGGCGTGGAGATGGAGTGCCGCCGGCTCGGCTACGCCCTGCTGGTCAGTGGTGCGCGCACCCACCCGTCCACTCCCGCGGTCGTCGATCTCGCCGGCCGGGTCGACGGGCTGATCGTCTTCGCGGGCTCCCTGACGGCGGAGGAGATCGGCGCGGTGGCCCGGCGGATCCCCGTGGTGGCGTTGGGCTCCGACGTGAACGGGTCCAGGGTCGGCACGGTCCGGGTGGACGACGGTCTCGGCATGCGCCAGGTCGTCGAGCACCTGCTGGCTGCTCACGGCTGCCGCCGCCTGCTGTTCCTCGGTGAGGGGCAGACGGTGGAGATGCAGTCCCGCTACCAGGCCTTCGCCGAGGTACTGGGCGACGCCGGCCTGGTAGCGGCAGAGCCGTTGCCGAGCCGGCCCGGCGTGGACGAGACCACGGTCCGGGTGGTGCGGTCGTGCCTGGAGCGTGGTGAGCTCCCGGACGCATTCGTCTGTGCCACGGACCAGGAGGCCCTGGTCACCCTGGACACGCTCGCCTCGGCGGGGAGGTCGGTGCCGCGCGATGTCCTGGTGACCGGTTTCGACGGGATCGTGGCCGGGCGGCTGAGCCGGCCGACCCTGACCACCGTCCAGCAGCCGATGGCGGAGATCGGTCGGACCGCCGTGCGCACGCTCGTGTCCCTGATGGGTGAGGGCGAAAGGGATCAGGCCATGTGCCTCGGGGTCGAGCTGCTGCTCGGGGGCAGTTGTGGCTGCCCGGATCCGGCGCAGGTCGACGGCGGAGAAGCCACAGCAAAGCCCCAGGAGCCGGGCTCTTCCGAAATCTAAACGCTTAGATTACGCTGCGCCGCGCGTCGCGATGTCGCGTCGTCCTCGCCCCCTCCGATGCCCCGCGGAGCGTCCATGATGACTGCGCTCACCCATCACCCCCGCCAGTTCGGCGCACTGCTGGTCGGCCTGCTCGCCACGACCGCGTTGACCTGGTCGGGGTCGGCGTCCGCCGCCACCTCGACCGCGACCGTCAGCGTCAACGCCGGCCAGTCGCTGGCCACCTTCCCGGCCACCGGAGTCGGTGCGAACGTCGCGCTCTGGGACGGCCTGCTGGCCGACAGCTCGACGAGCACTCTGCTGAAGAACGCCGGTGTCTCGATGATCCGTTATCCGGGCGGTTCCTACGGCGACATCTACCACTGGCAGACGCACACGACCGACGGTGGCTACGTCGCGGCGAACACCACCTTCGACCAGTACATGACCATGGTGCGGGCGGCCGGCGCCCAGCCCATCGTGATCGCGAACTACGGGTCGGGTACGCCGCAGGAAGCTGCCGACTGGGTGCGCTACGAGAACGTCACGAAGGGCTACGGGGTCAAGTACTGGGAGATCGGCAACGAGGTCTACGGCAACGGCCACTACGGCTCGGCCTGGGAGACCGACAACCATGCCGACAAGAGCCCCCGCGCCTACGCGAACAACTTCCTGCTCTACGCCAGCGCGATGAAGGCCGTGGACCCCACCATCAAGGTGGGGGTGGTGCTCACCACGCCGGGGTACTGGCCGGACGGGGTGGTCGGCTCGGGGGACAGCTCTGACTGGAACGACACGGTCATGTCGATCGTGAAGAACTCGGCGGACTACGGGATCTTCCACTGGTACCCGGGCGGTTCGAGCGAGGCCGACACGCTCGCGAAGGCGGGGGCGATCAAGTCGGCGGTCACCACCTTCAAGGCCGACATGACGAAGTACGCCACGAACAACCCCGGGGTCTTCATCACCGAGACCAACACCGGGGCGTCGCCGGCGGACACCCAGGCGCCGGCCCTGTGGGCGGCCGACACCTACCTGTCCGCGGCCGAGGCGGGCGCCGACAACCTGGACTGGTGGGACGTCCGGAACGGCCCGGGATCCACCTCCACCGACGTGACCGGGGCCACCGACTACGGCGACGGCGGGATCATCTCCAGCGGGACCGGCGCCGAGCCGCCGGCCGGCACGCCCTTCGCGCCGTACTACGGCATCCAGATGGTCAGCCGGGTGGCGGGCCCGGGGGACACCCTGGTGTCGGCGACGTCCAGCAGCTCGCTGCTCGCGGTGCACGCGGCCCGGCGAAGCAACGGCAACCTCGACGTCCTGCTGATCAACAAGGACCCCGCCAACAGCTACACCGTGAGCCTGTCGTACGCCGGGTACACCCCCGCGAGCACCACGACCGTCGACACCTTCGCCAACCGCGCCAGCGCGATCACCACCTCGACCTCCGGCAGCGCGACCAGCCAGACGATCGCGCCGTACACGCTGATGACGGTGCACCTGCACCCCGTGACGACCACGACGACCACGACCCGGCCCACGACGACCACGACCACCACCACGACGACGACCCGTCCCACCACGACGACGACCCGTCCCACCACGACCACCACGACGGCGTCGACCACGACGACCACGACGCGTCCGGTGACGACCACCACCACGACCACCACGACGGCGTCGACCACCACGACCACGACGCGTCCGGTGACGACCACCAGCACGACCACCTCGGCCGCGGGCGGATGCACGGCCGTCTACCGGACCGTCGGTTCCTGGCCGCAGGGCTTCCAGGGCGAGGTGTCCGTGCAGGCCGGCAGCGCCGCGGTGAGCAATTGGACGGTGACCTGGGACCTGGCCTCCGGTCAGGGCCTGAGCCAGGTGTGGAACGGCACGGGGTCGGTCAGCGGGTCCACCGTCACGGTCCACAACGCCGCCTGGAACGGCTCGCTGACGCCGGGTGCATCGACGACCTTCGGGCTCATCGGCACCGGGTCCGCGTCCGCCCCGACCCTTCGGTGCACCGCCTCCTGAGTGTCCGCGGTGCACGGACTCCTGAGCCTTCTGCGGGGCGGTCCACACCGCCCCGCGGTCCGTCCTGATCGAGAGCGAGAACCGATGAAGCAGTCAGCCTCCAGCCGCGGCGGGGTCCGCGGACTCGCAGTGGTCACCACCGCCGGGCTCGCCGTCGCCGCCCTGACGGGCGTCGCAATCCCGGCCCGGGCGGATACCACGGTCGTGAACGTGCGGGTGAATGCCCGGGAAGGGCTCGGCACCCTGCCGGAGACGGCCTACGGCGCCAACCAGGCGGTCTGGGACGGCAACATGAACACCCCGGCCACGTCCAGCCTGCTCGGAGCGGCCGGGGTGCGGATGATGCGCTACCCGGGTGGCTCCTACGGCGACGGGTACCACTGGAAGACCAGCACGGTCGACGGCGGCGGCTGGGTCGCGTCCGGCACGGACTTCGACTCCTTCATGGGCACGACGAAGGCGATGGGTGCCCAGGCCATCGTCATCGCGAACTACGGCAGCGGTACGGCCGAGGAGGCCGCGGACTGGGTGCGCTACGCCAACGTCACCAAGGGCTACGGCGTGAAGTACTGGGAGATCGGCAACGAGGTCTTCGGCGACGGTTACTACGGCGCGAACTGGGAACTCGACCAGCACGCCGACAAGGGCCCGGCGGCCTACGCGCACAACGTCGTCGCGTACGCCCAGGCGATGAAGGCGGTCGATCCGACGATCAAGATCGGCGTGGTGCTGACCCTGCCGAACAGCTGGCCGGACGGCGTCGTGGCCAGCGGGGACAGCGGCGACTGGAACCGGATCGTGCTGCCGATCGTGGGCCCCTACGTCGATTTCGGGATCATCCACTACTACCCCAATCACACCACCGCGGCGGACGTCCTGCAGCAGGTCAAGCTGGTGCCGGCCGAGCTGGCACAGGTGCGGCAGAAGATCGACAAGTACGCTGGGGCGAACGCCCCGAACATCGGGATCGCCGTCACCGAGACCGCGTCGAACTTCCAGACGGCGACCCAGCCCGGCGCACTGTTCACCGCCGACGCGTACTTCACCCTGTTGGAAAGCGGTGCCTTCAACGTCGACTACTGGGACACCCGCAACGGCATGCCCGAGGACGGCATCACCATCTCACCCACCGGCGCCACGGACTACGGCGACGGCGGACTGCTGTCCAGCGGCAACTGCAACAGCCACAACGTCTGCGAGCCGCCGCTGAACACGCCGTTCGCCTCCTACTACGGCCTGCAGATGCTGAGCAGGGTGGCCCAGCCCGGGGACACCCTGATCAAGGCCGGTTCGGACAGCAAGCTGCTGAGCGTCCACGCCGCCCGCAACACCGACGGCGGCCTCAGCGTCGAGCTGATCAACCAGGACCCGGCCAACGACGTGACCGTGAACCTGGACTACGACGGCTGGACGCCCAGCGGCGACACGCCCACCGTGCACAGCTACCTGCCGGAGGCGTCGTCGATCACGACCGCGAAGCAGGGGACCGCCCGGACCCAACTGGTCCCGGCGTACTCGATCGTCACGGTCAAACTGCGGCCCGCCTCGGACAACCCCACCAGCAGCAGCGTCGGACGCCCCGGGACTCCGACCGTGACCCAGGTCGATGACACCTCGGCCACCATCTCCTGGCCGGCGGCCACCGGCGCCGTCACCCGCTACGGGGTCTACGAGCAGCACGGGACCACCACCAACCTGCTGACCGACGCCACCTCGACCTCGGCGACCCTGCACAACCTGCGGCCCGGCACGGTCTACACGGTCAACGTCCTGGCCACCGACCAACGGGGATACCTCTCCCTGCCCTCGGAGCCGCTCACCTTCGTGACCGGCACCCCGCAACACAGCACCTGCGCCGTGACCTACTCCCTGGCCTCGGGCTGGGCCAGCGGTTTCGTCGCCAACGTCAGCGTGACCAACCTCGGGACGACTCCCATCAGCGGCTGGACCCTTGCCTTCCACTTCCCCACGGACACCGAGTCGATCGGCAGCATGTGGAACGCCGCCTTCCACGAGAACGGCCAGGACGTCACTGTGACACCTGGTGACTGGAACGGGACGCTCGTGGCGGCCGGCGGCAACAGCGCCAGCTTCGGCTTCGTGGGCAACCAGACCGGCGCCAACCCGCCGCCGGCCTCCGTCACCCTGAACGGAACCGTCTGCACCACCACCTACGACTTCTGAGCACCACAGACAGCTCCTGATGACCACCCTCGACCCCTGATGACCACAGAAAGGTCCTGAGTGCCACAGACAGCCCCTGATCGCCGCGGGTGACTTCTGGTTCTGAACCAGAAGTCACCCGCGAGCCCGGGCGCGCGAATCAGCGCGTCCGGGCTCGCCATGTCGGGACCGGGAAGCCCATGGTCCGCCGCCTTCCCCGGCGCACGCACGTGCTCGCTGTGGGAGAGCTGCCGAGGGAGAGCTTCGGCCTGCCCGGGAACCCACCGGCCCGGGTCCGTCGAAGGAACCGGCCGCTGTCGTTCCAGAGGAGCGGCTGCTCAAGCCGACCCGGCGGCGCGACGAGAAGTACTGCAGGTCCGTGGATCGCGACGTCCAGCCGTTCCCTGACGTGACCGCTGCGGGGAAGCGGCAGGCCGACCCGCGGGGGTGCGCAGGCCGGTCGTGCCCGCGTGCTCCGCAGGCGCGGTGGCGGCCGTGGATGCCGGCACCGACGCCGTCCGCGTACTTCGCGGCCCGGTGGTGACTCTTGCAGGAAGGCGGTCACATGGAGATCCTTCTCCAGGAGTCGATCTCCCGGCTCGAGGCACTGTCGGAGCGGGTCACGCGGGATCTGGCAGGCCTGACCGACCTCTTGCTGGCCGTGGAGACCCGGTCGACGGCCGTGACGGAACTCGCCTGGCTGAGCGCGGCGCTCTCGCCGACCCCGGCGGCACTGGACTGGCTGCGCGGCCGGAGCGGGGTGGGCACGGTCTACGCGGCGCCGCCGGCCACCCTGCCGATGTACTCGATGTTCCTGTTCGCCGTCGCGCCCGCACTGGCCGGTAACCGGGTGGTCGTGCGTCCCTCCTCCGTGTCCCGGAGCTCCGCGACTGCCTTGGCGGCGCACGCGGTGGCGGCCGGGATCCCGCTCGAACTGTCCACGAGCCGCTGGGACGACTTCGCCCGGGACGCCGTGGACGAGGCCCAGGCCGTCATCTACTGCGGGAGCCGGGCACATGCCCGCACTCTCGACGAGCAGTTGCCCCCGCACATCCGGCTCCTGTGTCAGGGCCCCGGCGTCTGCGCGATGGTCGTGACCCCGGGTGCGGACCTGCACCGGGCGGCAGTGACCGCCGTCAGGACCCGCATGTTCAACAACGCGCAGGACTGTCTGGCCACGGAGCGCCTGTACGTCTCGGCCGAGGTGTACGAACCGTTCCTCGCGGAGCTGCTGTCCCTGGCCGGCCGCGTGCGCGTCGGTGACAACCGCGACCCGGACACGGACTCCGGCCGGCTCCTCCTGCCCGATGCCGCGACGCCGTGGTTCAGCGACCTGTCGGCCCACGGCACGGTCCATCGCGGTGCAGGAGAGGTGGCCCTTCCGGACGGCTGCTACGACCTCGTCGTCCTCGAGGCCGACGCGGACAGTCCGGTGGTCCTGGAGGAGACGTACTGTCCGGTTCTCCCCGTCGTCGCCTACCGCGGTGACCGAGAGCTCCGGGAGATGCTCGAGCTGGGCGACTACGCGCTGGGGCTCACCGTGTTCGGATCGATGCCGGTGTTCGGGCCGCTCGACTTCTGTCACGTGGCCGTGAACGCCGGCCTCTACGAGCACGAGGACGGGTGGTCACCGTTCGGCGGGCACCGCTCGACCACCCTGCTCCGACAGGGGTCCACCCGCAGGACCGGTCCGGTCCTCGTGCCGTTCGCCATGTCGGAGCCGATGGGGCTCGACGCCAGGAGATCCGCCTCATGACACCAGAACGCTCGGATCCTTCCTCGCCGACGGGCCTCGGCAGCGCGGCGCCGGATCCTGCTGATGAGCGCCCGGCGACTGGGACTGGTGAGCGCCCGGACGCTGTGGCGGACGAGCGCCCGGCGCCGGAGGCCGAGCAGGGCTCTGTGACGGCCCCGGCAGACGGCCGGTATCTCACCACCTTCCTGCTCTTCTTCATGATCATGGTGCCGTTGGGTTGCTCCGACGACATCGCCCGGATCCTGCACCTGACGGGCCTGGAAACCCGGCTGGACGGGGTTCTCCTGTCGATCGCGAACGCCGTTCTGCTCGCCACCGGGCGGCGTGACTGCAGCGAGCGTCGCCGCCGGAAGCTCACCTGGAGCATCAGCGGCTCCGTGATCCTTCTCTTGATCGACATCGGCTACCCGCTCCTCGGCGAGAGTCTGGTCGCGGAGTTCGTGGTCCAGCTCGCCTACGTCCTCCCCATGCTCATGCTCGTCGTGGCAGCCGTGAGTCCGGACATCCTTGCCGTCGACCCGCGGGACCACAGACTCCGCATCGACCACGCGAACCTGGCGGACCTGAAGCACTGCATCCCGCTCTTCGTCGGGCTGGTCGCGGAATGGTTCGCCGAGATCTACTGGCGGCACGTCGTGGTGGCCGAGCCCGGAGGGGTGGCCGACCACGAGTTCTACTTCCAGATCGGCGAGACGATCCCCCTGCTCCTGGTCGCCGTCGGGATCGAGGCCGGGGTCTTCGCGCGGTCCGCGGTCAACCCCATCCGGCGCGCCGTGACCCAGCTGACCGTCGGGATCCTCAGCCTCGGCGAGTTGGCGGCCCTGTTCGTGCTGCTGCTGCCCCCGGAGAGGTACGAGAAGGACCATCGCCTGGTCGATGCCCTGCAGTACCCCGCCTTCATGCTGGGGATCTACGCCGCGGTCACCGCGGTGAGCCTTCTGGTGGCCAATGTGATGAGCCGGCGTGAGGACGGCGCGCCGACGCCGGCCCGGTGAACATCCTGTTCGCCGTGCTGGCGGCGCTCGGCTGGGGCTCGTCCGACTTCTTCGGTAGCTGGTCCTCCCAGCACGAGAACGTCTTCGTCACCACCGGGCTCTACCAGTTGGCCGGGCTGGTGCCGGTCGGGATCGCGGCGTTGTTCCTCCAGGGCACGCCGACCTGGCACAGCTACGCGATCGCCGCGGCGGAGGGCGCCTGCGAGTCGATCTCCCTCGTGCTGCTGTTCGTGCTGCTGGCCTGGCGCGGAGGCAGTGTCTACGCCCCGGTCGTCGGGGTCACCGGTCTGCTCGTCGCCATCGGCTACGGCATCCCCCACTACGGCTGCCCGACCTGGCCGGTGCTCGTCGGGATCCCGTTCGCGGGCCTGGCGATCTGGTTGCTGGCCGTCGGTGCCCCGAAGGACGTCGCCAGCACGTCGGTGCACAAACTCCCGCTGGCCCTGGGCATCGGATGCCTGACGGGACTGTGCGACATCCTGCTGGCCAACATCCCCTACTCCCAGGGCATGGCGCCGCTGGCCGTCAGCCGGGTCGCCGGCTGCCTGGTCCTGGTGCCCGCGATCATCATCACCCACGCTCGCGGCACGAGGATGTCCCCGCGGCTGGCGGTCGCGGTCGGGTCGGGAGCCTGCGGGGCGGCCGGAACCTTGATGTTCTTCCTGGCCGTCCAGTCCGGGGAATTCAACATCGTCACGCCGATCAGTTCCCTGTCGCCCATGGTGCCCGTCGGGCTGGCCATCGTGGCCTCCCGGCAGCGGGTGGGGCGGGTCCAGACCGCCGGGCTGGTGGCCGGCCTCGTCGCGCTTCCCCTGCTCAGCCTCACCGGAGGTGCCTGAACCGGTCTGCACCGACCCCTGTCGAGAACCCTGCCGAACCTGTCGAGCACCATGAAGGGCGGACGCCGTGCCTGTCAGCACCCGTGACCACTCCGCGCCGTTCCATCCGTTCCTCCAGGATCTCGGCATTCCGCTGGACCGCGCGATCTACTGGGGGAGCGCGGGGCGGCTGCACTGGTTCGACCGGGACACGCCGAACTCCGTCCCCGGCGACGCCGCGCGGTGGGCGGAACGCTCCCGGCAACTGGCACCCGGCGAGTCGGCCCGGTGGTTGGACACCCACGAGCCGGAGGACCTGTGGCGGCAGTGGAACAGCCTGCTCTACGGTCAGCGGTTCCTGGTCGAGCACACCAGCGTGAACCCGGTACACCCCCTGCACGCCGGATCCCTGCGCAGCACGGTGATCGGGGCGGCCCTGGCCCGGTTGCTGCGTTCGGCCGGGGCCGATGTCGAGGTGCGCTACTTCGTCAACGACCACGGACGGCAGGTCACGTTCCTGCGCCGGATCGTCCCGAGGGTCCGCTGGGAGCTCGCTCCCCACGACCTGCGCACCGACGAACTGGTCGGCGTCCTCTACGCGCTGGCGAACATGCAGGACGCGCGACGGATGGCGGACATCGAACGGCTCACGGGCCGTTACCCCTGGCTGCCGGGCGTCGTCGACGTCACCGCGTCCCTGGGTGAGGCCGCCGGCGCGGACATCGGCGACCTGATCGTGGCGATGGTGAACTACGCCCGACAGGACCTGGTGGCCCTCGGTGCGGCCGTGGACGTGTTCGACTGGGAGAGCAGGATCCCTCACCGGACCTCGGACATCGTGCTCGACCTGATTCATCGCCTCGACACGGTCAAGATCAATGGGGTGTGGTGCCTCCGCCGCCCGGACGGGCTCGTCCCGCTCCAGCGGCCCGACGGGAGTTCGCTCTACTTCACCCGGGACGTCGCCAACACCCGCGAACGGTGCCGGACCGCACGCACGATCCTGCACGTCATCGGCGACGACCAGCTCCTCCTCCAGGGCGCCCTGCGGCAGGCCGTGCCGGAGGCGGCGATCGAGCACATCGCCTTCGCCCCGGTGAGCAATTCGGGCAAGAAGTTCTCCGGTCGGCAGAACCGGCTGCTCACGGTGCCTGCCCTGCTGCGCGACGAGGGCGAGGCCGGGTTGTGGGGACTGGCCCTGGCCATGCTGATGCGCAGACGCACCGTGCCCCTGGACATCGCCCTCCTGGATCGTGCTCGGCCCCTGCAGACCGTCCTCGTCGCGCACCGGGTCGCCACGCGGTGCGCCGGCGACGCCTCAGGGCGGGACGGGCGCGACGGCTCCGCCCGGGACCCTCGGGATGCCTCCGATCGTGACGCCGCGTGGGACGCCGCAGCGTGGTGGGACGTCACACTGGGTATTCTCCAGACGCCGGGTGTGCTGTACCGATCGCTGATCACCCGGACTCCGCACCGGAGCGCCAGGTTGCTGGTGGATCTCTCCGCCCGCTTCCTGGCGACGGCTGCGCGGCACCCCGAGCCACCCGGTTGGGTCACCGCGTGGTTCTTGAGCACCCAGTCCTGGCTCGCGGACCTGCAGGGGTTACCACTGTCCGATCTGGCGTTCCGTGATCAGCGATCGCCGGCGAAGTCGACGCTCGCGGCCTGAGGTCCCTCTGGGGCCGCCGGCCGGAAGCCCGACTGATCACAGGGCCTCAATCACCGAGGCCCGGCTGCCGATGCAGCTTGCACATCGGTGAGATCCGGGTCCATCGGGGGCCCCGTGATGTCTGTGGGGAAGGCGCGGTGGCGTACGTCATGGCACAGCCGAAAGTTGCCGTGTTGATCGAGAGCGACTTCTACGAGAAGGAAATCTTCTACTACGAGCATCGTTTCCTCGAGGCCGGCATCGAGTTGCACTTCATGTCCCGCCTGTGGGGTCAGCCCTCGCTCACGTTCACCGGACACGAGCAGAAGTACCCGTTCGAGTGCACCGAGAGCTTTGAAGGGCTCGACGACGAGGCACTCCGCTCGTTCCAGGCACTCATCGTTCCTTCGGGAATCGTGGCCGACCGCCTGCGCTGGACCCCGGACGTCACCCAGATCCCGCCGGCGAGCGACCTGCTCCGGCGGGCGTTCGCGGAGAAGTCCGTCATCAAGGGGATCATCTGCCACGGCCTGTGGCTGGCCGCACCGGTCCGCGAGGTGATCGCCGGGCGGCGGCTCACCTGCCACAACAACCTCCACGGCGACGCACTCGCGTACGGCGCCGACTACGTGGACGCCGACGTGGTGGAGGACGACGACCTGATCACCGCCCGTACCGGGGCCCACTGCCATCTGCTGGCCGCACACATCATCGAGCGCATCGGAGCGAACGCATGACCACCGTGATCGGGACGAGGGAGGTCGGACAGGGACACTCGCACCCCCTGGGCGCCACCGTCATGGACGGCGGCGTCAACTTCTCGGTGTTCTCCCAGCACGCCGACCGGATCGAGCTGCTGTTGTTCGACCGGCACGACGCGCCGGTCCCGTCCGCCACCATCCCGCTGCAGCGGACCTTCCACTTCTGGCACGCGTTCGTGGGCGGCCTCGGTCACGGCGCCACGTACGCCTTCCGGGCCTACGGCCCCAAGGACACGGCGGCGGGTCTCCGCTTCAACGAGAACCGCGTGCTCCTCGACCCCTACGCCCGGGGCAACACGAACGCCCTGTGGAGCCGCGGGGACGCCTGCACCGGAAACGGCCGCGACGACCAGGACAACCTGGCCACGTCCATGCGCAGCGTGGTCATCGACCACACGGACTTCGACTGGGAGGGCGACCGCCCGCTGGCCCGGCCGATGGCGGACACGATCGTCTACGAGATGCACGTGGGGGGATTCACCCGCCACCCGAGTGCCGAGGTGGCGAAGCCCGGCACGTTCCTGGGCGTGGTGGACAAGATCGACCACCTGGTCTCGCTGGGTGTCACTGCGGTGGAACTGCTGCCCGTCTTCGATTTCGACGAGACCGATGTGTTGCGGACGCTCGACGACGGGTCCCCGCTGCGGAATTTCTGGGGCTACTCGACCCTGAGCTTCTTCGCCCCCGAGGCGAGCTACTGCGTCTCGCCCCAGACGGGCGCGCACGTGGACGAGTTCCGCACCATGGTGAAGGCCCTGCACGCGCGCGGGATCGAGGTCATCCTCGACGTCGTCTTCAACCACACCGATGAGGGAAATCACCAGGGACCGACGATCTCGTTCCGGGGTCTCGACAATCTCGTCTACTACTACCTGGTCAACAACGACCGGCAGTACTACATGGACTACACCGGATGCGGGAACACCTTCAACTGCAACCACCCCATCCCCGCGAAACTGATCGTCGAGTGCCTGGAGTACTGGGTCCGGGAGATGCACGTCGACGGCTTCCGCTTCGACGAGGGCACCGTGCTCGTCCGGGACATGGACGGCCGCCCCTCCGCGTACGCGCCGGTCATCTGGGACATCGAGCTCTCCGAGACGCTCGCCGACACCAAGCTCATCGCCGAGGCGTGGGACGCCGCGGGGGAGTACGAGATCGGCCGGTTCCCCGGATACCGCTGGGCGGAGTGGAACGGTCGCTTCCGGGACGACGTCCGGGGCTTCGTGCGGGGTGACGGAGGCCTCGCCGGGGCGGTCGCGACCCGCCTCTGCGGCAGCCCCGACCTCTACCAGGAATCCGGCCATCTGCCGGTGAACAGCGTCAACTTCGTGGTCTGCCACGACGGGTTCACGCTGAACGACCTGGTCGCGTACAACGAGAAGCACAACCTCGCCAACGGCGAGGACAACCGGGACGGCATCAACGACAACCTCTCCTGGAACTGCGGGGTCGAGGGTCCCAGTGACGACGCGGGCGTCGAGGCCCTGCGGGAACGCCAGATCCGCAACCTGACCACGCTGCAGTTCCTGTCCCAGGGCGTACCGATGATCGTGGCCGGGGACGAGATCCGGCGCACGCAGCACGGCAACAACAACGCCTACTGCCAGGACAACGAGATCTCCTGGTTCAACTGGGACCTGGTCGGCAAGAATGCCGGGACGTTCTCGTTCTTCCAGGGCATCACGCGGTTCCGGCTGCAGAACTCCGCCCTGCGCCGGTCGAGCTTCTTCGACGGATCGGTCAACGCCAGGGGTGTTCCCGACCTCAGCTGGCACGGGACCGAGTTGAACCGGCCCGACTGGTCCCCGGGCAGCCGCACCCTGGCCTTCACCCTGGGCGGTCAGGCCGATGAGCCCGACCTGCACGTGATGGTGAACATGCACTGGGAGGACCACGACTTCGCGCTTCCCGCCGACCGGGCCTGGAAGCGGGCTGTCGACACGTCGCAGCGCGGTGAGGACGCGGTCCGCCTGCGCGGACAGGAGCCGGCGATCCCGGCGTCGACGGTGTCCGTCCCGGCCCGGTCCGTCATCATCGCGGTCGCCGGGTGAGCAGACCATGAGGGACGAGCCGGACGGTCGCCCGCGACGCGTGCTCGCCGTCGCGTCCAACCACGGCTACTGGGGGGTGGAACTGGCCGCACCGGTGCGCGCCCTGCAGCGCGCCGGCATCACGGTCGATCTGCTCACGCCTCGGGGGGAGCGCCCCATCGCGCTTCCCCCGAGCCTCGACCCGAACTACGTCGACCCCCCGCTCGGGATCAACGTGACCACATCAGCGGACAGTGAGCTGACCCGCAGCTTCGAGCAGGACCCCTGGCTGGACGATGCGATCGACCTGCGCGCGCTGATTCCCGAACGGCCCTATTGCTCGGCGCCCGACTTCCTGCGCCGCCTCGAGGCGTACTACTGCGACGTCCGCGCCACGCAGGAAAGACTCACCGCCGAGTACGACGCACTGCTGCTCGCCGGGGGGAGCGGTCCGATCGTCGACCTGGTGAACAATCAGCGCCTGCACGAGATCGTGCTCGGTTTTCACCGCGCGGACAAGCCGATCGCCGCCATCTGTTACGCGGTGGGCGTTCTCGTCCTCGCGCGCGACTTCAACGAACGGCGGCCGATCATCGCCGGGAAGCACGTGACCGGCCACTGCATCGAGTACGACTATCACGACGGCACCGGATTCGTCGGCACGGACTTCAACATCGGGCCACCCCCGTACGCGCTGGAGTACCTGCTCGCGGACGCCGTCGGGCCGGACGGCGCCTACCACGGGAATTTCGGGAAACGGACCTCGGTCGTCGTCGACTGGCCTTTCCTCACCGCGCGCTCCCTGCAGTGTTCGTACGAGTTCGGCGACCGGTTGATCGACATGGTGCACCTCGGACTACGGAGGTACGGCTGGTAATGGACACCTCGATCGAGACCGCGATCGATGCGGCCCGGAACGGTGACGCACCCGCACTGAAGTCCTGGCTGGACGACGGCGACCCCAATGTGCGCGACCGGGACGGCTGGACGCCGCTGCTGTGGGCGGCGGTGCGGGGACATCGCGAGGCCGTGGTCACCCTGCTCGACCACCCCGCGCATCCGGCGGATGCCGCGCTGTCCCACGGGGTGTCCGGCGGCCTGCCGCTCCACCTCGCCGGGCACGGGGGCGACGTCGGTACCGTGCTGGCGATCCTCGACCGCCGTCCGGAACAGCTGGACGCGGTGTGGGACCTCAACGGTCACACGGTGATGCTGCAGGCGGCCTTCTACGGTCACCTTCCGCTGGCCGAGGCGCTGCTGGAGCGCCGTCCCTCCATGAGCATCACGACGGCCCGGGGGCTCGGCGCCCTGGATCTGGCGACGCAGTTCCAGAACCAGCCGATGATCGAGCTGCTCGCCCCGCACGATGCTCCGGCCGAGGACAAGGCTGCCTACTACCGGAGCTTTCTGGCCAGGATCGCCCCGGAGGTGCCGGCCGACGAACGCGAGGCACAGGACCTCGCCGATCGGCTCGCCCGCACCATCGAGGACGGCCTCCATCGGGCCGCCGAGGACGACGCGTCGACCGAGGACACCCTGGCGGCCGTGCGTGCCCTGCTGACGTCCGGCGCAGAGGTGAACCGTCTCGCGGGGCCGCTGCGGCAGCCCGCGCTGATCGTGGTCTCGACGGGGAACAACGGCTGGCCGGCGAACCCCACGGTGGCTCGGCTCCGGCTCGCCCTGGCGGATCTGCTGCTCGAGCGGGGCGCGGACCCGCTCCTGTGCGAGCGGCACCCGATGGCCGTGCAGACGATCATCCGGGCGGCGGTGTTCAACCACCTGGAGATCCTGCGGCGCTGCGCCGAGGTGCTCACCGCGGAACAGCTCGCCGCCGGGATCAACATGGTCCCGGCCGTCAACGGGCTCACGGCGATGCACGACACGGTGCTGCGCTCGACCATGGCCGACGAGGACCGCATCCACGGCTACCTCGCCCAGGCCGCGTTCTTCGTGGCCTCCGGCGGCCGCATCGATCTCGAGGACTTCGCCGGGATCACCCAGCGGCACCTCGCCGATCGCGAGACCGACCCCGCCCGTCGCCGCCGCCTCATCGACGTCCTGGAGGGCCGAACCACGCCGGCCGAGCTCGAGGGCTGACCGTGCCGGGCCACTGCGCCCACCCAGCGGCGCCGGGCCACCACCCCTGCCTACCGGTGTCGGGCGATCGCCCTCACCCAACGATCAAGGAGTGAACTCATGCAGAACGACGGCACGCGGCCGCCCAACCGGCTGAAGGAGCGGCTCGCCGAGGGGAAGGTGTGCCTCGGTGCCACGGTCACCATGAACAGCCCCATGGTCGCCGAGATCCTCGCCCACGTCGGCGGTCTGGACTGGCTCTGGTTCGAGATGGAGCACAGCGCGCTCAGCGAGCAGGACGTTCTCACCATGCTGCAGGCGACGAACGGCAGCGACGTGAGCACCGTGGTGCGCGTGCCCTGGAACGACAAGACCATGATCAAGCGGGTGCTCGACCTGGGGCCGGAAGGGATCATCGTCCCGCTGGTGAATTCCAAGGCCGAGGCCGAAGCGGCGATCAGGGCGATCAAGTACCCGCCGTGGGGCGAGCGCGGCGCCGGACTGGCGCGGGCACAGGCCTACGGCCTGCACATGGCCGAGTACCTGAAGACGGCCAATGAAGAGGTCACCGCGATCATGATGATCGAGCACATCAACGCGGTGAACAACATCGACGAGATCCTGTCGGTGAAGGGCGTCGACTCGATCATGGTGGGTGCGCTCGATCTGTCCGGCAGCATGGGCCTGCTCGGGCAGACGGACGACGACCGGGTCGAGGCCGCCGTGCAGAAGGTGCTCGCCGCAGCCAAGCGGGCCGGAATGCCCTGCGGGATCATCACGGTCTCGCCGGAGCAGACCAACCTGCGGATCCAGCAGGGCTTCACGAACCTCATCGCGGGCATCGACGTGCTCTTCCTCCACGGTGCGGTGCGCGACTGCCTGAGCAAGGTCGCCCCGTGATCGCTTCGCGACGCAGGGCGGGGAGCAAGGTCGCCCCGTGATCGCCTGAGTACGACGAGGCGGGGAGAACGGCGAGGTGGGCCGGGACATGTCGTCCCGGCCCACCTCGCCGTTCAGGTCCTGCTCACGTGCTGGTCTTGCGCACGTTCAGTGCCGGCCTAGACGAACTGCACCTCTTCGGCGAGGTTGGCCGCGATGATGCGGGCCCGGATCTCGTCCGCGGCGCCGAAGATCTTGAACACCACCTCGTCCGGGAGCTTCTGCTTGGCGAGCACCATCGCCCGCACGCCCCCGTCGTCGATCGAGGCGAGGTTGCTCATGTCGACGAGCACCTCCTGGGCCGAGGCGGCGATCACCTTCCGCAGTTCCTCGGCGAAGACCGGCATCGCCCGGTGGTCCAGTTCGCCCTCCAGCTCCAGACGGGTCCGGCCCTGGTCGACGTTCACCGAGGCCTGGAAGTGCTCCAGGCCATGGGTGGGAACCAGACGCACCTTCACCGTGACCCGGTCCTGGGTGGTGGGCAGCTTCACGGTGAGCTGCTCCGGGTCGAAGTCCGAGTGCGGCAGCCCGTCGATGGTGACGTCGGCGATCCGCACCGAACCGGGCGGCAGCAGATCGGGGGAGACCCGGAGCACGTCGTCCTTGAGCGCGCCCGGGATCGGCTTGAAGTAGAACTCCATCGGCTGCTTGGTGATCAGCAGGTTGGAGTACACCGCGGACAGGTAGGCGAGCTCGAAGCTGTGGTAGCCGCTCATCGAGTGGCTGCCCTTGTTCCGCTCGGTGCCGAGCAGGTAGGGCACGCCGCTGGCGAGCACGTTGAAGTAGACCGCGCCGGAATCGTGGTCGAGGAAGAACGCGTTGTAGAACGACAACGACTCCCGCGCGTACTTCAGGTACTCCGGCTTGCCGAGCATGCCGTGCAGGATGAGGTACGCCAGGATGCCCTGCTCCTGCTGCCACCAGGCCTTGCGGTCGTGCCAGGCGTACCGGTGCACGGTCTGACCGGGCTGCAGGTGACGCTCCACGACGTCGTACCAGCCGGTGCGCTGCGCGTCGTAGCCGTGCTGGGGCATCAGGTCGGCGATCTTCTCCGCGAACTCCTGGTACCGCTTGTCGTCGTGCAGGTTCATGACCCGCATCAGGTTCCAGGCGATCTTCAGGTTGTGGCCGACCACGCCACGGTCCTGCTGCCAACCCCAGGTGCTGTCGTGGGACCAGTCCTCGTGGAACTTCTCCTGCACGAACGCGGCGTTGTCGTAGTCCTGGAAGTGCTCGGTAATCGTGTCCGCGGTCTCCACCAGCATCGCGATGTGCTCAGGGTCGCCGGTCGCCAGCACCAGGTTGATCAGGTAGGCGGGTGCGTGGTCGCCGACCGAGTTCCAGTTCTTGCGCGCCCGGTTGCCGGCCAGCGTCTCCGCCCGCGGGTCGAACGTGACCGGGTCGATGTGCGAGAAGTAGCCGCCCGCCTCGTAGTCCCGGAAGTACCGGTTGAAGAGGTTGATCGTGCGGTCGATGTCCCGCCTGATCTTCGGATCTCCGGTGAGTCGGTAGGTCTGCGTGGGCCCGGCCAGGGCGTAGATCTGCTCGTAGGCGGGAATCGCGTCGTAGTCGTCTCCGAATTCCGAGCTGAGCATCTTCCGCTCGTGCGCGGAGGCCGCGTGGCCCTTGCGCATGCCCGGGATCTCCGCCATGCCCGAGGAGTGCACCTTGCGCTGGGCGTGCCCACCGGAGAACTCGACCGCGTGGTACCAGTACACCGTGTCGGCCGAGGTGTCCTCGGCCCGGAAGTGCTCGCGCAGGTATGCCGTCCCGGTCTCGGCCGCTTCGAGGAACCGCTCCTCACCGGTCAGGTGATAGGCGGTCGCGAACCCGTAGACGAGCCGGGAGATGGTGTCGGTCTCCTGCCGGCTGAAGGGGATCTGGCGGCCGTAGAGGTCGAGCATCGTGGCGTAGTCGCGCCAGTCGATCGGACCTTCACCGAACTGCGCCTTGAGGTAGAACTCGGCGAGGCTGTGGATCTGCTGGATCCACCAGTTCTGCCGCTCGAACACGAACTCCGTCGGGTTGCGGCCGCAGAAGATCAGGTGTTTGGCCTCGAACGCCGCGTCCTGTTCGGGGTAGAAGACCCCGTACATGAAGACGAACTTCCCCGGTTTGAGAAGGTCACGCATCTGCCCGGTGCAGTCGAGGTAGCCCTCGCCGAGATTCCGGGTCACCTCGGCGAAGGTGGTCGACGTGAGCGTGACGTTGAAGTCACGACCGTCGGACGTGGTGAGGACCAAACGGTCCTGGCTGTCTGGGCCCGTCGTGACGGTGCCGGCGATGAGATCCGAGAAGCTGAACACGTGACACACCGTAGTGTGGATGTTGCTCAGAGTGGCCACTCGAAGGGCTGCGTGTCGGCCTCCGATGTACGTGCCGCCGGCCTCCCTACGCGTGCACGGCGTCGGCGACCACTCGCTGGGGATGGATCCGGGCGATCACGCGGGTCTCCAGGCGCCGCTGCCCGGCGGGGCGGATTCGCCCGTAGTAGCGGGCGTGCGAGGTGTAGCGGCGGGTGAGCTCGTCCAGGTGGTCGAGCGCGCCGTCCTGGACCAACTCGACGTCCCCTCGGATCTCGAGCCACCGACTCCCGTCGTCGGGGTCGACGACCAGCAGCGTGGCCCTGGGGTCGGCGACGAGATTGCGGCCCTTGCGCCGTTCCAGGGTCGTGTTGACCAGGACGTCGTTGCCGTCGAGGCCGAACCAGACCGGATGGGTCTGCGCCGCGCCGTCGGGCAGCCGCGTGCTCAGCGCTCCCGGCAACGGTCGCTGCAGCAGCGCCCGGTGCGAATCGGGGATCCGGGCCTCGCCGTCGCAGCCCCGGGGCACGGGGGCCGGTGAGGTCTCGGCAGACGAGGCCTCACGCGCGGGTGGGCGTTGCGGTGACGGATCCGGGATCGCCTGCTCCCGCTGCGCCGGGCCCGGCCCCGTGCACACCCTGGTCGGGACGAGCCGGAACCCGACGGGATGCTCGACGGCGGACAGCTCCGCCGGCACGACCTCCCCGAAGTACGGCGCCTTCCCCGTGTAGGTGCGACCGAGTTCGTCCAGCCGGGCAACCGGGTCGTACTCGTCGGGGACGACACCGCCGCGCACCTCCAGCCACCGGGTCGCATCGTCGGGGTCGAGTACCAGAACCGTCGCCCGCGGCCGGGCCTGCATGTTGCGTGCCTTCTGGAACTCGCGCATCGTGTTCAGCAGTACCTGGTCACCGTCCCGACCGCACCAGACCACCGTCGACTGCAGGCGTCCGTCGGGCATCTGGGTCGTCAGCGCCGCCAGGAGAGGACGGTCGAGCAGATCGAGGTGCGCGTGCGGCAGCAGGGCGTTCATCGGAGCGGTCGTCTTCCGGTGAACTTGACCCGGTACATCTCCGCGTCGGCGGCGCGCAACGCGTCGGTGGCGTCCGTGTACCCGGCGTCGCTCATGGCCATCCCGATGCTCACCCCGATCCGCAGGTCCTTGCCTTCCAGGAAGTAGGGACTGCCGACGGAGGCCTGCACCCGTTCCATGACCTCGACGGTCTCCGCTCGTCCCGCGCTCGGCAGCAGTATCCCGAACTCGTCCCCGCCGAGGCGGGCAACCACGTCGTCGGCTCGAACGGTCTCGGTCAGCCGCCTCGCCACGGCCGCGAGCAGGAGGTCACCGACTGCGTGACCGTGCGTGTCGTTGACCGGCTTGAACCCGTCGAGGTCACAGAAGAGCACGCTGAACCGCCGGGACGTCGCAATGCCCCGGTCGATCGCGGCCTGCAGCTGTTCCAGGAACATGGCCCGGTTCCCGAGCCCGGTGAGCTGATCGCACAGCGCTCCCTGGCGGAGTCGTTCCTCCGCCTGCTTGCGCTCGTGGACGTCGGCGAACGACCCGACCAACCGGGCCACCCGCCCGTCGGTCCCGGGCACGGCGAGCCCCCGGCACAGAACCCAACGGTAGGAGCCGTTCGCCCCGCACAGCCGGTGCTCGGACTCCAGCGTCGACGATCGGCCCCGGCGGCACCGGTTCACCGCCGCCGTCAACTCCTCCAGGTCGTCGGCGTGAACCCGGGCCAGCCACTCCTGCGGAGTCGGATCGACCTCGCGGGCCTCGCCGAGCAACTCGGTCCAGCGCTCGGAGTAGAAGACGGTCCCGGTTCCGAGGTCCCAGTCCCACAGGACGTCCGTGGCGGAGAGGGCGGCGAGTGCGTACCGCTCCTCACTGACCCTCAGCTCGTCCACGAGGTCCTGCACCCGGTGATACGCGGTCGTGAGCTCGTTGCGCTGGTGGAACTGACTCAACGCCGTCCCGAGTTGTGCGGTCCAGTGGTTGAACATCTCGCGCCCGTCGACGGACCAGACGTCGATGGGGCCCCGGACGGCGAGAACCCCCCACGGACCGTGCTCTGTCCGCACCGCGAGCACGAACGCGACCTGGTCCTCCCCGTCGACGTGGTCCAGGAGGGCCCGCGGCGGGAACTCCGCGGCGGGCAGGCGGGTTCCCCGCAGCGGGGAGAGCTCGGCCCCGTGGACCCCCGTCAGCTCGAGGATTCCCTCCGGGGTGCGGCTGTCGTCCTGCGGGCTGGCGCCGGCCCACTTCCCGAGGCAGGCCAGTGGCATCTCGGTCGCCGCCCACCAGCTGAGATCGGAGGGATCGCGGTCCGTCGCCAGCTCCGCGGTGACGTTGTACTGGGTGTACAGGTACCGGTGCGTCTGGACGCGGAAGGCGGCGTGCACGCTGGACTCCGCCTGCATCACGGAGAGCACGAACTGCAGCAGTGCGCCACCGGTCACCGTGCTCGGGGAGCCTGATCGACGGTCCTCCGAGGCCGGGGACCGGGTGCACGCCGGGTCCGCCAGGTACTCGCGGAACGCATCGACCACCTGGGCGCGCCTGTCCTGGGGACCCGCGAGGGTGTGGACGGCCCTGGTGGCCGGACTCAGCTGCCCGGTGGTGACCGACTCCGGGGCGACCACCGGCTCCTGCCCCGCGGATCCGGTGAGGCCACAACCGCAGGACCGGCGGGTCACCAGGGAGGACACGCCGTAGTGTTTCTCCGGCGCGACAGGGTCCCCGCGCAGGAGGCGCAGGATCAGGTCGCCCGCCAGTTCGCCCAGCCCGTCGAAGTTCGCACTGATCGTCGTGAGCGGTGGATCCGCCTGGTCCGCCTCGTCCGTGTCGTCGAACCCGACCACCGCGATGTCGTCCGGTACGGCTCGGCCGGCCGTCCGCAGCGCTCGCAACAGCCCGACGGCGTTCGCGTCGGTCCCGGTCACGACCGCCGTCACCCGTCTGTCCGACGCCAACAGCGCCGCGGCCGCCCTCGTCCCCCCTGGCGTCATGTTGTCGGGGGCGTGGAAGAAGAGGGCGGGGTCGGGGGCGATCCCGTGCTCGGTCAGCGCGTCGACGTATCCCGCGTACCGCTCCTGCAGATCGGTCTGTTCCAGGTTGCCGACGAAGGCGATGTCCCGGTGCCCGTGTTCGATCAGGTGTGTGACGGCCGCGAAGGTACCGCCGTGGTTGCCCGGGACCACGCAGGGGCAGGTGAACCCGTCGTGTTGCTGGCTGACCAGCACCACCGGCTTACCCGCCGCTCGGGCGGCCTCCAGGTAGGGCTGGCCCACGGCGGTGACGATCGAGACGAACCCGTCGATCCTCGACCAGCCCACACGCAGGTCGTACGGCAGAGGGCGAAGGCTCCCCTCGTGATTGTCGTACCGGTTGGCGTCGAGCGTCTGCAGGGCCAGGACGCGGCCGCCTGCGGCGTACACCGCCCGGGTGATCCCGAGCAGGATCTTGCCGAAGAAGAAGCCCCCCGTCACCGGGCTCAGGACGCCGACCGTCACTGCGCGGTGCTCCACGGCGTCCCCTCCCGGACGATGCGCACATTCCGGACGGCAGCTCCTCCGGTGTCGCGGGACCTGGTGCCGACAGGTCGCGTCGCTCGTACTCCCCGCCCCGTACCTCCCCACGACCGGCCGCTCGACCTCTGTGAGCATCGTGTGATCGGGGGGTGTTCTTGAGCGTTCCGGCCCCGTCCGGACGGTTCACCAGCACGGTCCGTTCGTGTGAGCGAGCAACGACTCGGGGAGACCGATCGTGCGGGCCGCACCAGGTGGTGCTCGTCATTCGGGCCGCACCAGGCGGTGCTGGAAGGCGAGCGTGACGACCTGGGCGCGGTCACGGCAGCCGAGCTTGGTGATCGCGTGGCTGACATGGGTCTTGACGGTGAGCGGGCTGATCACGAGTCGTTCGGCGATCTCACCGTTGGACAGCCCGCGGGCGACCAGGGCCACGATCTCGCGCTCACGCGCGGTGAGACAGTCGAAGACCTCCCCGGCGTCCGTCTCCCGGGCCACCGCCGCGAACCGGGTGATCAGCCGTCGCGTCACCCGCGGTGACAACAGGGCATCGCCGGCGGCCACGACCCGGATCGCCGCGAGCAGATCTTCCGGCGGAATGTCCTTGAGCACGAAACCGCTGGCCCCGGCGCGCAGCGCCTCGAAGACGTACTCGTCGAGGTCGAACGTGGTCAGCACGAGCACACGGGTGTGGCGCAGCGCGAACTCCGCGCAGATCCGGCGAGTGGCGGCGAGCCCGTCCACCAACGGCATCCGAACGTCCATGAGTACGACGTGTGGTGCGGTGGCCAGCGCTCGGTCGATGGCCTCCTGCCCGGTCGCGGCCTCGGCGACCACGCGCATGCCGTCGTCCGAGTCGACGAGCGCGGCGAACGCCTGCCGCACCGGCGCGTGGTCGTCCGCGACGAGGACCCGGATCACGCGGTGGCCCCGGACCTGCCGGGGACCGGCAGCGGGATCCGCGCGCCGACCCGGAACCCGCCGTCGACGGTCGGACCCGTGTCCAGCGAACCGCCGACGGCCGCCACCCGTTCCCGCATGCCGACGAGGCCCGCGCCCTCGCGCCGTCCTCCCGGGGGCCCGGGGAGCTCACCTGGTTCGTTGCGCACCCCGACCTCGAGCTCGCCGTCGACGACGGTGATCTTCACCTCGGCCGCGACCCGGGCACCCGCATGGCAGCGGATGTTCGTCAGCGCTTCCTGCACGACGCGGAACACCGTGACCTGGACCGACCGCGGGACGACCCCGGTCGGGCCGGTGATCGAGAGCGTGGTCTCCACCCCCACCGCGCGGGCACGCACCACCAGGCCCTCGATGTCGTCCAGGCTCGGCTCCCGTTCGGTGGCCCCGTCGTGCTCCGACCCGCGCAGCGTGCCCACGACACCGCGGAGGTCGCGCAGTGCCTCCCCGCCGGCGACGGAGATCTCGTGCAGCGCCTGGCGGGCGAACTCCGGGCGGCTGTCGAGCAGTCGGGCCGCCACGCCCGCCTGGACGGTGATGGTGGTCAGCGCATGACCCACGATGTCGTGCAGGTCGCGGGCGATGCGGCGACGCTCCTGCTCGATGCGCAGTTCCTGTGCATCGTGCTCCGCCTGTCGGGCCAGTGCGGCGTGCTCGGTCCGCAGGCCGGCGGCGAGACGCTGGACGGCGACCAGTCGTCCGACCACCACGGGGCTCGCGACGGCTGCGAGGTGGAGGAGATCGTGCGCCGACGCCGGCCGGTCGCTCTGCAGAAGGACGCCTACGACGAACACCCCGCCGGTGGCGGTCGACACCAGGAGGACGGCACGGACGGAGAGATCGGCGACCCCGATCGAGTACAGCGCAACGGTGAGGCCGAAAGCGACCAGCGGGGACCGGTCCCCGAGCGCCACGCAGGTCAACGTGGAGGCCACGCAGAAGGCGCCGACCAGCACCGGAGCACGACGGCGCATCAGCAGGCTCGCCCCGGTCACCAGGAGCAGGACCACCACGAGCACGCTGGCGCCGGCCGATCGGGGGTGCGAGCGGGGATCGACGAGGACCTCGGCCACCGGGACGAGGGCCGACACCGAGGCCAGGAGCGCGTCGGTCCGGCGCTCCCGCAGCGCCGTGCACCATGGCAGCGTCCCGGGTCGTTCCCCCACCATGCCGGCTTCGCCCGTTCCGTGCCGTGCGGCATCGCCCACGAGTGCCTCTCGGGGATGATCAGCCAGCACGATACGCCGCAGGTCCGAGGGGTGGCCTACTCCCCGGGATGTGGATCGACGCTCCATCGGGAGGACGCGGCGCCAGGGGTACGCGGCCAGGGTGAGGGCTATGAGATCACTTGCCGCGGTCTGCCGCCGCCGGGCCGACCCGCTGAGGGCGATGACGGCGACTGGGTTGGTCATCGCCCTGGCCAGTCACGACGGCGACACCTGGCTGCACATCGGCGCTGGTCTCCTGTTCGCGATCGCGGCCGCGGGGCACATCCTGGCGAACACGCGCTGGATCCGCACCGTCGCCCGCCGTGCGACCCACGGACTGCCCCGGCATGTCGTCGTGGACGTGACCCTCGACGTCCTCACGGCCCTGCTCGCCGTCGCCACCGTGGCCACCGGCTCGGTCGTCGCGGGGACCCCGGCAAGCGCCACGCGGGCCACGTTCGCCGACAGCCACGGTCTCCTCGCCTCCGCGCTCGTGCTCGTGGTCTCGGTGCACGTCGCCCGTCACTGGTCCGGACACCAACGGCGGCGCAAGGCCGGCCGCCGGCGTGGTGGTGAAGGCCGGACCGTGCCGGGGCAGCAGCAC
This sequence comes from uncultured Kineosporiaceae bacterium, assembly GCA_964583765.1. Classification (GTDB taxonomy): domain Bacteria; phylum Actinomycetota; class Actinomycetes; order Actinomycetales; family Kineosporiaceae; genus CAZOWW01. Next base: position 839 of record CAZOWW010000057.1, on the reverse strand, counting down.
ACCCGCCGCACCCGCGCCGGAGGTGGGGGAGGACCGGGGTGAGGGGCGCGCCGCGCCGGAGGGGAGGACGGATCCTGGACGGGCAGTTCCGGGCGAGAGCCGTACGGGTTCCTGGATGTGGTCAGTGGAGCCGGTCACGCGCCTTGGACGGGTGGGGGGTGTGTTCCGGGGGAACCTCGTGCCCCGGTGCCGGTTCGCGGTCGCCGTTCCCGACCGTCTCGCGGAAGGTCCGGCGATAGGACGCCGGGGGCACCCCGACGAGGTCGCGGAACGCAGGCCGCAAGGACACCGCTCCCGAGAACCCCGCGCGTCGGGCGATCTGGTCGATGGTCAGGTCCGTGGCCTCCAGCAGATGGCGGGCCAGCAGGATCCTCTGTGCCTGGAGCCACTGCAGGGGCGAGGAGCCGGTGAGCCGGACGAACCGCCGATCGAAACTGCGCCGGCTCAGGTGCGCCCGCCCGGCCAGGTCGCTGACCCCGATCCGCCTGCCCAGGTGCTCCATCGCCCATCCCATGGCCGCCGACAGCGCAGCGTCCTGGCTGTCGGCGGGGACGGGCAGATCGATGAACTGAGCCTGGCCGCCGGCGCGGTGCGGGGAGACGACCATCATCCGAGCGGCGGCATTCGCGATGGCGGCCCCGGCCTCACGCCGGACCAGGTGCAGGCAGCAATCGATGCCCGCGGCCACCCCGGCCGAGGTCAGCACGTCGCCCTCGTCCACGTAGAGCACCCGCGGATCCACCCGGACCCTCGGGAACGCCCGCGCGAATGCCGGGGCGGCCGACCAGTGAGGAGATTTCAACCTGCCTGCTGAGGTCAGAGCTCGTGGATGATGAGGG
>CAZOWW010000056.1:0-35410 GCA_964583765.1 uncultured Kineosporiaceae bacterium | reverse complement strand
AGCCGTTCCCGCCCTGCTGCGGTCCTGGCTACGACTCTGTCGCCCGCTCGGGGTGTCGGGTCACGCGAACGTGGACGGCGGTCAGGAAGCCGTTCCCGCCCTGCTGCGGTCCTGGCTACGACTCTGTCGCCCGCTCGGGGTGGTCCTGACGATGTCGCTCTCGTCCCTGCAGCACGAGGCCTGGCAGGACGAGCTCCGGCAACAGGAGATCCCCGCGGTCTACGTGGCCCAGGACGTGCCGGGTCGGGCCTGCGTGCGAGCAGCCAATGCCGAGGGCATGCGCACGTTGATGGCGCATCTGCTCGACGAGTGCGGGGTGCGCCGTCCGGTCATGGTGCGGGGATTCGCCCACCACGTCGATCACGTCGAACGCGAGACGGTCCTGAGGGAAGAACTCGCCCGGCGAGGACTGCCCGTGGACGAGGGGCTCTTCGTCGACGGCTCCGCCGAGCGCGAGGTGACCCGCAACAGCCTGCGAGTCCTGCTCGGCGCGCGTCGTGATCTGGACGCCGTCGTCACCACCGACGACTGGTGCGCCCTCGCCGCGGTCGAAGCACTGACCGAGGCAGGACTGCGGGTGCCCGAGGACGTGTGCGTGACGGGCTTCGACAACTACTCCATCGCGCGCCTGAGCTGGCCCGGCATCACCACGGTCGACCAGGAACTGCGCGAACAGGGCGTCCAGGCAGTCCGTCAGTTGTTGCGGCAGGCGGACGGGCGCACCGTGCCCGACCGCACCCTCGTTTCCTGCCGTCTCGTCGTCAGATCCTCCACGCGAGCGCAGCCGGATCCGGGAGAGGGGAACGGCCCGCCCACGACCACGACCACGGCGACGACGGCTCGTCGAGTGGCCGGTGGGGCCGAGCGCCTGCCCGCCCCGTTCGGGGCTCCCCCGCTCGAGGAGGTCGCGCGGCTGGCCACCGAACATGTGCTGAGCCACAATGCGGTGCGTCGGGCAGGACGCGCCCTGAGCGGCTGCCGCAGCCTGGAGGAGATCTCCGACGCGCTGGCCTCCTGCCTACCCCAACTACAGATCCCCCGGTGTTTCCTGGTGATCTACGAACAGGCGGTGAGTGCCCTCCCTGCGGGAACGCGCGCCGGGGACGACGAACGTCACGGGATTCCGGCCCAGCCGGGTCCGTCCGGCGACGACGCGCTGCCGGATCCGTTCCGCGATGACGGGCCGTCGCCTGCGTGCCGGCTCATCCTGGACTATCACGGCGGACGGACCTGGCCCGTCCCCTCGGTCACCTTCCCGCTCAGCGCGGTGGTGCCCGATCGCCTGGCCGGTGAGTTGGATCACGGATTCCTGGCTCTGTGGCACCTGAACACCCTCAGCGGGACATTGGGCTACATCCTGCTCGAACAGCCCTTCGTCGAGGTGCCGGTCGCCGAGTCCCTCCAGCGGGACGTGGCCCTCAGCCTGGAGGCCTTGTTCAACATCCAGGCGCTGCAGGCCCATGCGGACCGACTCGAGGAGCTGGTCCGACGCCGGACGAGCGAGTTGGAGTCGGAGATCATCGTCCGACGGCGCACCGAGCGGGAACTCCAGCGCTCCCTCGTGACCGATCCGCTCACCGGGGTGGCGAACCGTCGTGCGTTCGCGGAGGCCGCGCGCCGCGAGTGGGACCTTCACCTGGTTGACCAGGACGAGCTCGCCCTGCTCATGGTCGACGTCGATCTGTTCAAGGCCTACAACGATCACTACGGCCATCTCCAGGGGGACGAGGCGCTGTGTGCCGTCGCGTCCTGTCTGAGCCGGGCCGTTCGCTCGGGCCAGGACTTGGTGACGCGATTCGGGGGCGAGGAGTTCATCGTGATCCTGCCCCGGACGAATGCTCCTGCCGCCGCGTCCGTCGCCGGGAGATTCCGCCAGCTCCTCGCCGAGACGGCGATCCCGCATGCGGCCTCGACCGTGTCCCCGTTGCTGACGGCGAGTGTCGGCATCGCCACCCTCGTCCCGACCCCGGACACCTCGTTCGAGACCGTCCTGGCCACCGCTGATCATGCCCTCTACCGGGCGAAGGATCAGGGTCGCGACCGGGCCGTCGTCGCCGGATCGGTGATCGACTCTCTTCCGAGGCCGGCGACGCCTACCGACCTCGCCTGATTCGACCGGCCCGGCACGGCCCGGGAACGGCTGCGCTCACGGGGGTCGTCGGCTCGGCCCTCGGCCGTGAGGTGGTCACGAGCACCGAACTCCTTGCCCTGGCCGACCGTCGGATGCTGACGGCGAAGAGCAACGGACGCAATCAGGTGGTGGGACCGGAGCCGGATCAGCCGGCACTCGGCTGTCGCGCGCGACCGCGCTGCGGAGGAACCACGGATGCGGCGGCGTCCCCGGACGCGTGCTGAACGATGCAGTTGCGGCCCTGTGCCTTGGCTCGGTACAGGGCGGAGTCGGCGGCCTCGATCAGGGCCTCGCGACTCGCCGACTGCGGGTCGATCACGGCCAGGCCCACACTCGCCGTGAGGACCTTGGCGACCGGTGACCGGTCGTGCGGGATGGCCGCCGAGGCAAGGTACTCCCGGAACCGTTCGGCCACGGCTCTGCCGCCGTGGGCGTCGGTGTCCGGGAGTACGACCGCGAACTCCTCCCCGCCGTATCGGCAGGCCAGGTCGTCGGAGCGGTGGACGGCGCGCGCAAGGCAGGACGCGACGTCGCGGAGTGCGTTGTCGCCGCGGAGATGTCCGTAGCGGTCGTTGAACGCCTTGAACATGTCCACGTCCACCATCAGCAACGCCACCGGCCCGCTGCGGGGCGCTCCGGCCAGGCAGCGGTCGAGGTACTGATCGAAGGCGGTGCGGTTGGCGATCCCGGTGAGGCCGTCGAGGAGCAGGGAGCGTTCCAGTTCGGCGTTGAGCCGGCGAAGCTCCCGGGTACGGGCGGCCACCTGCCGTTCCAACTCGCGGGCGTGCTCGTCCCGTTCCTGGTTGTTCAGGACTGCGTCCAGCGCGCGGCCGATGTCGATCGTGAGTCGGGCGTGGAAGGAGTCCGGGCGCTCGTCGCTGGGTTCCATCATCAGGTAGCCGAGTTCCTTGTCGCCCACGCGCAGCGGCTGCACCGCCAACAGACCCTTCGCCAGCTCGGGCCGCAGCGAGGGCGGCAGCAGGTGATGCAGCGGGAAGGCTCCGCCGAGATCGAGGGCCGTGCCGTCCCGATAGGCGAGGACCAGACGCGCGGAGTTCTCGGCGCCGGGCGCGCGCGGGTTGTCGACGTCCGCTCGGTCGCGTTCGTCCGCGGCGTTCTCCTGGTCCCGATCTGACGTGTCCGTGCGTGGTTTGTCGCGCAGGGCCAGGAACAGGCGTCGGAATCCGAGAGCGTCCAGCGACCCGAGCAGGGCCTGCACCACCTCGTCGACCGTCCGGCACGACTGCATCGCGGCGTTGACGTTGATCGCCGCGTCCATCACGCTGAACCGGGACTGGGCGTCGGCCGCGGTACGAATCGCCAGGTCACGTTCTTCCTCCGTGGTGCTGATCCGGCCCGTCGAACCACGCACCACCAACCGGGACGGCACGATCTGCGGCGGGGCCGGCTCGGATCCCGCCATGGCACGCAGCAGCTGCTCGGCCGCGACTGCTCCCTGCCGGTGGAGGTCCTGATCCACGGTGGTGAGGGGAGGCCAGCAGAGGCGCGCTGCCCGATCGTTGTCGAACCCGGTGAGCAGCACGTTCTCGGGGACCCGCAGCGCCACCTCCGACAGGGCGTTGATCGCACCCATGGCGGACAGGTCGTTCAAGGCCACGACGGCGTCGAGGCCGCGGTCCCTGGCCAGGGCAGCGCGCACCGCCGGGTGAGCGATCGCCTGGGAGAAACCTCCGTCCACGACGAGGTGTTCCTGCACCGGCAGGCCACGGCGGGTCAGCTCCTGGCGGAAGATTCCCTCGCGCTCCACGGAGTCCTGCTGGTACGGGATCCCGCGGACGAGCATCGGCCGCCGCACCCCGCGCTCGTCCAACAGGTGAGCCATCAGCTCCCGCATCCCGGCGGTGTTGTCCACCCTGACCCCCGGAAGGCCTGAGACGCCCATCCCCACCGTCGAGACCGGGATCGAGTGGCGGGCGAACAGCTCCAGGAGGGTCCGTTCCTTGGCCTCTCGCTCGAGGGTCGTGATCACCGCGCCCACAGGTCGGACGGACCGCAGGACATCGGGGAACGAAGGAGGCAGGGTGGCGTCCCGGTAGGAGCCCAGCAGGTGGACCATCAGGGGCAGGCCACGCTCGTTGAGGACCGGCGTGATGCCCCGCAACAACTGGATCTGGTAGTCGGTGAGACCCGACAGCACGACGAAGACCGGTCGGCGAGTGGTCGGTGTCATGACCGCCGTTCCCAGAGGCCTCGTGGGCTGACCGTGGTCCTTCCATGGTTCCGGGAAGTCCTCGTCCGCTCCGCCTGCGCACTTGAGATGACGCCTCGGCGACGCTGCTGGTCGGCGGCCGTCGCCCGCGCCCGGGACGGGCGACCGGCACCCGGTGAGGTCGACGATCCGGGTCTGCACCCTCCCCCGGTTCCCCGGTCCGCCCCCGGTCCCGGGCCGGTGAGCACTGTCGGGGGTCGCCGCTAGCGTGACGCACATGATCGGTACCGGTCCCACGGAGGCCCGGCGTCGTCGCTCCGTCCCGGAAGTCGGGCAGGGCCCCGCATCGGAGGAGGAACCACCGGTATGGCTCCGTTCACGGGAATGCTCGCCTTCGATCCCGCCATCGACCCCGCGACGTTCGCGCGGGACTGCCGCAGCTGGGGCGTGGACACGGCGGTTCTGGGACCGGACTTCTTCGCGGACGGGCGGATGGCCGAAGCGATCGCGGCCGAGGGGCTGCGGACCTGGTTGAACCTGCCGGTGTTCCATCGCCCGCAACATCTCGCGGCCCACCCCGATCACTACGTCGTGACCTGCCGGGGCCGGCGCGGAACGGCGAGTTGGCTGCACATGGTCTGTCCCAGCCGGGACGAGACCGTCGAGCAGGTCGTCGAGGAACTGCGGTCCGCGTTGTCCTGGGTGCGCCCGGCGGTGGTCAGCCTGGACTTCATCCGTCAGTTCGCGTTCTGGGAAGAGGTCGACCTGGACGGTTCGCCCGACCGGATCGAGGACGGCTGTTACTGCACGCGCTGCCTGGAGCGCTTCGAACAGGAGACCTCACGGACCGTCCGGGCGCCGAAGGACGATCCGGTCGCGGCCGCCACCTGTCTGACGTCCCACCTGCGCCAGGCGTGGGGGGACTGGAAGTGCCGGCGCATCCACGAGGTCGCGCAACGGCTGCTCGCGGAGATCCGGTCCCTGGCCGGCGAAGCGCTCCTGGCGATCAACACCGTGCCGTGGCGGGAGTCGGATCTGCAGGGGGCGATCCGCTGGCGGCTGGGCCAGGACGTCCCGCTGCTGTCCCGCGGGGTGGACCTCGTCGCGCCGATGGCCCTCACCCATGCCCTGCGCCGCCCTCCGCAGTGGAAGCGGGATCTCCTCGGGCACATCGCCCAGGTGACCGGCAAGCCGGTCGTGGCCTACGTGCAGGTCGACGCCCTGCCGGCGATGCCGCCGATCAGCACGGACCAGTTCCACGACGACCTGATGAGCGCGTCGGCCGGACCCTGTGCGGGCACGCTCCTCGTCCAGTACGAGCAGGTGAGGGTGGACCCGGCGAAGGCGGCCGTGCTCCGCGGGCACTGTCCGGCACCCGGCGACCGGGACGCCACGGTTCGACGCCCTCCCTCGGCCTCCTCTGCTGCCCCGGATGACCGCCGGTAGATTCCACGGGTGAGCGAAGCGGAGGGGATCATGGCATCGGTCACGCCGCTCGCCTACCACGCCGACGTCGTCGAGCGGCTGTCGCGGCTCGAGCCGGCGTCGTGGGCCGCGTTCGCCGAGGCCGTTGCCGTCACACCGGTCGGTGACGTCGCCCCGGTGCATGCAGAGCTGCTGCGCCGGGCCTACCGGCTCGATCCCGCCGGTCACCCGGTCGTCGCCGCCGCGGTCTCCCGGGCGAGTGCCGCGCTCGGGGTCGACGTCCCGGTGACGGTCTACCAGTTGGAGGGCGAGCCGATCGCCAACGCGTCCCTGATCGACCTCCAGGACGAGGCGGTCGTGGTGCTGGCCGGCAACCTGGTCGAGCTGCTCGACGAGCCGGAGCTGACCGCCGTCCTCGGGCACGAACTGACGCACCAGTTGTTGTGGCGCCTCGACGGCGGTCGCTATCTCATCGCCGACCGACTCCTGGACGCCCTCGCCCTGGACGCCCGCACGCCCGCCGTGTATCTGGAGACCGCCCGCCGATGGCGGTTGGCCACCGAACTCCTTGCGGACCGCGGTGCCCTGCGTGCCTGCGCCGACCTGCGCGTGTGCATCTCGGCCCTGCTCAAGACCGCGACCGGCCTGGCCCGCGTCGACCCGGACAGTTACCTCGCACAGGCCGCGGAGGCCGACCCGTTGCGGGGCGCCCAGGGGCGCACCCACCCGGAGACCGTGCTCCGCGCCTGGGCACTTGCCCGGGCAGTCGGCGGGGTCGCCCTGGACGGGCCGCCGGACCCGGAGCGCGCCGAGACCGTGGTGCTGTGCCCGGGGCTGGACATCGACCGACTCGACCTGGCCGACCGTGCCGCGCTCGAAGCGCTCACCCGACGGCTCATCGCCCACGTGCTCGAGACCCCGTGGATGTGCACCGACGCCGTCCTCGCACACGCCCGGCGGTTCTTCCCCGACCTCTCACCGCCCTGGCCCCGGCCGGCGTCCGGACCGACCGAACCGGGAGCAGGCGGGCCGGTGTGGACGGAGCCGGTTGAGCCGACCGGGGACCTGGCCGAGGAGACCCGCCGGTACCTGGGCTACGTGCTGCTCGACTTCGCGACCGTCGACCCCGACCTTGAGGACGAGGCGCTGCGTGCTGTGCTCGGCACCGCACGTCTCTTCGGGCTCGACGGCGCTTTCGAGAAGATCGCCCGCCTCGAACGGGTCGTGACGGTCGCGGCGCTCGACGCGCTCTTCGCCCCGACGGTGATCTCATGAGCGTGCCCACCGAGCCGCGACCCGGGAGCGGCGGCTTCCAGACGCTCGTCGACCTCGCCCGCGAACGAGGTGGCCTGGCCGCCGACGACGTGATCGCCGCGCTGCTGCCCGTCTTCCGGCAGGTCGCCGACCTGCACGCCCAGGGACTGGTGGCTCCGCTGCGCGGGACCGGCGCGCTGACCATGGACGACCGTTATCGCCTCCGGCTCGACGTGACCGGCGCGGACCAGGGACAACAGGCGCCCGCGCGGCTCGCCGCGCTCACTCCCGAGGCCTCCGAGGCCGTCGACATCGTGGCGCGCGGTGAGGAACACACGGACGTCGTGAGCGGGGGCCGACGGCGGCCGGCCGCCGAGAGCGGCACCGCTGCGGGTGCGGACGGTGCGATCACGCATCCGACCCTCGTCCCCGGCTGGCAGACGTGGGAGCACCTGGTCGGCCACCACGATCCGCTCACCGATGTCTCGAGCCTCGGCCTGTTGCTCTGCGCGCTGTCCTGCGGACTGGACCTGGCGCTGCCGGACGACGTGCACCGGCTCGCCGCGCACCGCCGGAACCTCTTCGTCCTGAACCCGCACCTGCACCCGGTGATCGCGAGCATCGCGAGCGAGATGATCGAGCCGGACCGTCGCCGCCGCGCCCAGGACGTCGCCTGGCTGGCCGAACGCCTGGACACCTACCGGGACCAGCCCCAGGACTTCGACCTCGACGAGGTGTCGGCCGGGGCGCGCGCCCGCGAGGACGTCGCGCGTGCGGTCCTCACCACGCTCCGGGACCGGCTCTTCGACCTCTCCCGGCGCAACCGCCTGCTGTACTTCCGGTCCACCCAGCAGTCGCTGGACCTCACCGAGGCCTCGGTCCCGCTGCTGCTCGATGTCCGCAACATCCGGGCGGACCAGATCCTCACCTGGCGACCCGCGGTCGCCAAGCGCCTGCTGGCGTTCCGACCCCTCGTCCTGGGCACGGTGCTCCGCTGGGACGACGCGCCGTACGCGAGCGCCGTCCTCGACTCCCTGATCTCGTCCGCGCGCCGGGACCGCGCCGAGTACGGCCGCGCGCAACTGCGGCTGGTGATCGCTTTCCTGCGCTGGCACGACCTCAAGGGCGACCGGGTCGAGCGGATCTCGTCGCCGCTGCTCCTCCTGCCGGTCAGTCTCACGAAGAAGCGCGGCGTCCGGGACAGCTACGCCCTGCGGGCCGAGAGCAACATCGCCGAGGTCAACCCCGCCCTGCGCCAGCAGTTCGCCCAGCTCTACGGGATCGAACTGCCCGAGCTCGTCGACCTGGCCTCCGAGTCGGTCGAGCAGATGCACGCCGCCCTGGCCGCTCAGATCGCGGCCAGCGAGCCCGCGGTCACGTTGCGGCTGGTCGACCGGCCCCAGATCGAGCTGGTGCACCGTCGGGCACTCGTCCGGCTCGACGCGTTCCAGCGTCGGCACGGCCGCCGCCAGACCACCATCGCCCACCGCAGCTACGCCCACTCCTATCGTCGCCGCGACTACGCCCCGCTCGGTCTGCAGATCTTCAGCGACCGGGTCGTCCACCACCCGGCGCCGCTGGGTCTGGATCTCGGTGAGACCTCGACGCCCCGCGCCCCCGAGATCGTCGAGTCCCCCGTCTCCCGCTCCCCCGCGGTCGTCGAACGGGAGGCGGACACCTACGTCGTGGATCGGCAGGCCGACGGCAACCCCTACTCGTGGGACTTCGACCTGTGCGCGCTGACCCTGGCGAACTTCAACTACCGGACGATGAGCCTGGTCCAGGACTACACGGAGCTGCTCGCGACCGGCGCCACGAACGCACCCTTCGACCGGGTGTTCTCCCTCGAGCCGCGGCCCCTGGACGCCGGGCGCCGCGCGGGAATGCCCCTGGAGGACCGCTACCTCGTGGTGCCCGCCGACGCCTCCCAGGTGGCGGCGATCGCGCGGGCGCGGGACGGCGAGAGTCTCGTCATCCAGGGCCCTCCGGGTACCGGGAAGTCGCAGACGATCACGAACCTGATCGCGGACTTCGTCGCCGAGGGCAAGCGCGTGCTGTTCGTCTGCCAGAAGCGGGCGGCGATCGATGTCGTGCACGCCCGGCTCCGCGAACACGGCCTGGACGACCTGGCCTGTCTGATCCACGACTCGCAGACGGACAAGAAGTCCTTCGTCATGGCCCTGCGGGACACCTACGAGGACTGGCTGTCCGGCGACCCCGAGGTGACGAAGGCGGAGCGCCTGCGCGGGGAGGTCGTCGAGGCGATCCGCCGCGAGACCGAGCGGCTCCGCGGCTAAGATACCGCCATCGCCACCGAGATCGACGATCTCGACCCCGGCTGTCGGACGGGAGGCGACGGACACCGAGGGGAAGGAGCCCGGCGCAACCCGAGGGAAGGAGTCGGGGGCGGCACCGGGAGCGGGATCTCACCGCGCCGGCTCCTGGAACGCCTGGTCGACCTGCGTGAGCAGCGCTGGCACGAGGGGACGACTCCCCGTGTCCGGCGGATGCTGCCCACCCCGGCGGCCTGGTGGGCGGCCTCCGCCGAACTCGACCGCATCGCCACCGCGCTCATCCGGCACGGCCGCGACCCCGTGCTCGCGCGGCACCCGGCCCGCTTCCTCGCGCCGGCTGTCGTGGCCACGCAACGCCCGGACGCGGAGATCGCGGCCCGCGCCGAGGAGGCCGGCCGGGCTGTCCACGACGTGATCGCCGCGCTGGAAGCGGTGGACGCCGCCGCCGGCTCGCCTGTTCGGGAGTCGGCGGGATCAGGATCGCCCGGACTGGCCCTTGCTGCCGCCGAGACCATCACCGCACTCGGTCGGCTCGCCCTGCCCCTCGCCCGCACCGGCCGGGCCGAGGCGCTCCGGCCGGGCAGCCGGGCGGCGGACGCCCTGCACGCCGATGGCGCCGCCCTGCTCGCCGCTCACGCCGCTGCCCGGACGGCGCAGGCCGCCGCGAGCGGCTGGCACGACCCGCTCGACGAGGCGGACACGCGCGCCGCGCTCGAGATCGCCCGCAGGCGGGAGACGTCACCGCTGCGACTGTTCGACCGGCACTGGCGCCACGTAAGGGCGACCACCAGGGATCGGTTCGCTGATTCCGCACGCGCCGTTCCGGTCTCCGTGACGCGGGCCCTGGAACTTCTCCTGGCCCGCCACGACGCCGAGGCCGAGGTCGCCGCGCTCACGGAGCACGCCCGGCTCAGCTGGGGCAGTCCCGACCCGGCCGGGATCGAGGAACATCTCGGCCGGATCCGGCGCGACGACGACCCGGCCGTCCACGCCGTGCTGGAAGCACTCGCCCGGGGTGAGGGCACCGCGCTGGCGACCGGTCTGACCGAGGCCGTCGACCTGGTGGCCACCCTGCGCGCACGGCTCGAGGGACTGCTCGCCGACATCGACGACCAGCCGCTCGCCGAGCTCGCCGGGATTCTCACCGAGCTGGCCGACCCGGACGCCGCCCGGCTCCTGCGGGCACTCGCCCCGGCGCTGCGGTCCCTGCAGGAACACCCCGTGGTCGCGCACGCCGTCCGCAGGCTCGACGCGACCCCGGACCAGCTGGAGTTCGCCGTCGCCGCCGCCGCGCTGGACGACGTCCGGGCACGCGTTCCGGCCCTCGGTGGCTTCGACGGTTCCGACCTCGCCGACGCCGTCCAGCGGGTGCAGGAACTGCTGCCCCGGTTCTACGCCGGCAATGCGGCGCTCGTGGTCGCCCGGGTCCGGGAGCGTTTCGTGCACGGCGTCGCCCACTCCGAGCGCAGCGTCACCGGGATGACGCCGGCCGAGCGGGAGCGGAAGAAGGACTGGAGCGCCGGACGTCGGCTGCTGGAGCACGAGTTCGGCAAGGTGATGCGGTACCGCTCGATCCGGGAGCTGGCGTCCGAGGCCCCGGGCACGGTCGTGGCGGCGCTGCGGCCGATCTGGCTGATGAGCCCGACCTCGGTCTCGGACACGCTGCCGCTCGACGATTCGCTGTTCGACGTGGTCATCTACGACGAGGCGAGCCAGATCCCGCTGGAGGAAGCGGTCCCGCCCATGCACCGGGCCCGCCAAGTGATCGTCGTGGGCGACCACATGCAGCTCCCCCCGACGACGTTCTTCAACACCCGGGGCGGCGAGGAGGCACGGGCGGGTGGCGCGGCCCGGGCAGGCAGTGCCGCACAGGTTGGCGAACAGGGCGGGGACTCCGGCGTCGAGAGACCCCACCGGCACCCTGGCGACGAGCCGGGCGACGACGCCGTCGAGATCGGCGTGGTGCTCGACGGCGACAGCTTCCTCGCCCAGAGTGCCGGGCGACTTCCCTCGACGATGCTGACCTGGCACTACCGGAGCCAGTTCGAGGCGTTGATCGGCTTCAGCAATGCGGCCTTCTACGGGGGCAAGCTGGCGACCGTGCCGGACCGCGCGATCAGCCGGCCGGGGCGGGCGCCGGTGCTCGTCGACGTCGGGGCCGCCGATCAGGCCGGTGGCGAGGCGACGGCGATCGCCGCGGACGACGTCACCCGGGGAGTTGCGGCCCTGCTGGAACGCAGCATCAGCGTCCACCGGATGCAGGGTGCGGTCTACCGACGGCGACGCAACCTCGGCGAGGCCGCCTACATCGCGGCACTGATCCGCGGCCTGCTGCTGAGCGGGTCCGAGTCCGCGTCCGGCCGGCCCTCGCCGACGATCGGGATCGTCGCCTTCTCCGAGGCCCAGCAGTCCGCCGTCGAACAGGCACTGGAGCGGCTCGCCGACGAGGATCCCGCATTCGCCCGGCGCTACGAGGCCGAGCTCGCCCGGGAGCAGGACGACCGGTTCGTGGGCCTGTTCGTGAAGAACCTCGAGAACGTCCAGGGGGACGAGCGCGACGTGATCGTGGTGAGCGTCTGCTACGCGCCCGGGCCCGACGGCCGGATGTTGATGAACTTCGGTCCCATCAACCAGCGGGGCGGCGAGAAGCGACTCAACGTCATCTTCAGCCGGGCCCGCGCCCACCTCGCCCTGATCAGCACGATCGACGGGAGCACGATCACCAACGTCTACAACGACGGGGCGAGCACCCTGCGCCGCTTCCTCCGCTACGCGCACGCCGTCTCCGGTGGGGACGACGAGGCCGCGCAGGCGGTGTTGACCGGCTTCGAGACCACGCGCCGTCGCCCGGTGACCGCCGCGGAGTCCGGACCCGGGGCAGGGACCGGCGGCGAGGGCGCCCCCGGAATGATCGACGGATCCGGCAGGCCGGTCGGGCCGGTGGCCCGCCAGCTCGCGGCGGCCCTGCAGGCGCGGGGGGTCGTCGTGGCCCATCAGGTCGGCCACTCCTCGTTCCGGGCCGATCTCGCCCTGCGCCGTCCGGACGAGGAGAAGCACCGGATCGCCGTGCTCATCGACACCGCGGAGCGGGCCGACGCCGAGACCATCGACGAGCGGGTACTCAGCCACCCCGCGGTCCTCCGGGCGGCCGGGTGGCAGGTCCGGCACGTGCTCACCAAGGACTGGTACGACGACCCGGGCCGGGTCACCGGCGATCTCGTCCGTGCCGTGTCAGGCGACTCGGCCGGCTGAGCCCGCCTGCTCGAATGCGATGCCCGAGCAGGGACGGAGGTCCGGTCCGCTCAGGAACTGGGCGATCGGCGGGACTCGGCGATGGCCCGTGCCCTCGGTGGGAGCTCGGTTCCGGTCTCCTCCGCGAAGGCGAGGAAGCGGGAGTGGCCTGGCAGCTGTTCCAAGGCCTGCCGGATCAGCAGCCGCGCCCTTGGCGGCTCGCCGCGGATCCAGGTCAACCGGGCCCGGAAGTAGGTCTGCTCCGCGCCACCCAACGCGGGATGATCTGCGAGCCGGTCGAGCAGGTCCTCCTCAGGGGTGTCGGCGAACCTGTCCAGGAGCATGAGATGCCAGTCGATCATGGTCTCGGCCCGCCGGGCCCGCTGCCGTTCGAGTGCGAGGCGACGCTGCTGCTCGTCGTAGGACATCTCCCGCCTGCGGGTCGGCGCAGGTGCCGGTGCGGGGAGGGCCAGGTCGTCGAGCACCTGCAGGTAACGTTCGGTGAAGGTCACCCACAGGTCGGGAACGGTGAGCAAATCCGGCCAGGACATCGTTGAGCCTGTTCTCCTGCGTGGCGATCCTCCCTCCGCCACTGCGGGTCCACCCGAACCGGCTCTCCCACCGCAGGAACTGCTCGGCCACCACCGCGGAACACCCGCCGATACCGCGGTGGTCCAGCAGATGGCGCCACAACACGGCGATCTCGTCCGAGACCACTACGGCGGCAGCCTCGATCGGGTCCTGGGAACGGACGTACTCGTAGTCGCGCAACTCGCAGGCCAGATCGATCATCTCCGTCAGTGCGGCCTCACCGTTCCCCGGCTCGGGGGCCGCCAGCGCGGACCGCGAGTCGGCGAGGAGCCGCCGGAACGTGAACCGCCACTGGCTGCGTTCCTTCGGGCGCACCGCGCGACGTCCCACGAGGTAGGCGCCCGAGCGCACCAGCCCGGTGAACTCCCGCACGGCCACCAACACCTGATCCCGGGTCGGGAGCCCGCGGCGCCACGCGGCGGGCAGCCTTGACGGGATCCGGGGCGAGGATGTCCTCTATCCGTTCCCGCACTGCCGCCGTGCCTCGCCAGTACACCGTCCACAACGCCTTGCGCAGTTCGGTCTCGTCGAGTTCGGCGATCGCCGCCGCGAACTCCTCACGATTCATCCGAGATGTGCCGGCCACAGTTCGACCGTACCGGGTTTCCGGACGGCTCACCCGGGGCAGGGCCGACGTGACCTCCCGCCGGTCCGTCGCCGCGGTCAGAGGCCCCGGAGCCGGGCAGTTGACCGACGGGCCCTCGGTGCCCGCCGAGGCTTGTCCGCGGCAATTGCCCGCAGCAACTGCCTTGCCAGTGCCCGGTTCTCCAAGTTCCCCGCCAGCAACTGCAGCACCTCCCGGGCCTGCGGGTGCTCCACCCCGACCGCCACGGTCACCGCACCGGGCTCGGCCAGCAGGTCGGCGATGCCGGTGACGTCCGCCAGGTCGGCGAAGGCGTCGGCATCGTCCAGGCTCGTCGAGAGCATGTCGACCGCCATCCACAGCAGGGACCCCGCCGGGGGCTGCGGGGCACGGGAAGCGGCCGCGAGACCGAGCGCCACGGGGGCGGCCAGCCACGGATCCTCCTGCCACCGCGCGAGCAGGGAGCCTGCCGACTCGGCGGTGAGCGCGATCACGATGGGCAACGCCACGCGGCGCAGAGGGCCCTCCTCGTCCTGGCCGGACGCGGAAGCCACGAGTTCTTCCAGCGCCACCTGCCAGCCCTCGCCGCGCGCGTCGAGCCAGATGCGGATCTCCTCTGCGGCCGCCTCGGGGTCGTGCCCGGACAAGCCGAGCAGGAAATCCTCAGGTGGGCTCTGCGCAAGGTCGCCGACCGTCGGCACGGTGAACCCCTGGCCGCGCAGCACGCGTGCAAGCAGGTCGCGCCCGCCCGGAGTCACCGTGATCACGGGGCCGTCGCGCAAGGCCTCGAGGACAGGGTCCAGGAAGGGCGCGCCGCCCGGGAACACCTGGCGGAGCTCCTCCACCAGGGGCTCCCACTGTTCCGCCAACTCGTCGGCGGCCTCCGAAGCCAGGACGTCGTCCTCGGCGTCGTCGTCGCGCGTGCTGCCGGGCCGGGCGACGGCGCCCGCCATCGCCCACATCTGGAGGATCTCCGTCCACCGGGCGATCTGCTCCGGCAGGGTCAGCAGGGCCATCGGGTCCAGGCCGTCGTCGTCCTGGTCGGCGATCAACGATCCCAGGGCCAGGGTCGAAGGGGTCAACGGTGTGTCGTCCGCGGTGTAGAGCAGCACAGCGGAGATCGGCAGCAACAGTTGGCCCGGTCCGGCGAACCAGTGCTCGTCCGCCATCTCCAGCTCGGCCTGCGCCCGCAGGTACCCGGCGACCAGGAGGGCCCAGCAGTCCAGCTGCCGGTGGATGTCCGCGTGGTCGCTGCCCGGATCGGCGAGAACGATGCCGGCGCTGACTGGCTTGCCCACGGCGGCAGGGAGGGCCACGGGAGAGTCCGTGGCGACCTGCGGCCAGACCGTGAGTGCGGGGCCGGGTACCGCCTTCTGCCCGCGGATCTCGATCAGGCCC
Organism: uncultured Kineosporiaceae bacterium; assembly: GCA_964583765.1. Lineage (GTDB taxonomy): Bacteria > Actinomycetota > Actinomycetes > Actinomycetales > Kineosporiaceae > CAZOWW01. The sequence goes on along the minus strand of CAZOWW010000056.1, from coordinate 20,333 downwards.
GCGGCTACGGCTGCGGCCCAGATCGGGTGCAGTTCCGGCAGATGTTTGGCGCTGCGGGTCCGCGGGCCCCTCCTGCCGATGCCGCGCCCGAACGGCCTGGAGTCGGCGCTGCCGCCACCGGGCAGCACAGGCTGGTCCAGCTCCAGGTCGGCCACAGCCGTTGCGGCCTCCGCCGGCCGCAGGACCTTCGAGGGGGTGAGCGCGCGCCCCGGACCGACCCATCGGGCCAGTGCGCAGGCCCGTCGGACCAGAGGGCTGGCCGCCGCGGCGGCGGCGAGTGCCTCTTCCGCCAGTGGACGCATGGCCGGGAGCGACCCCGGCTCCTCCGCTGCCTGGCACGCGGGGCAGGTGCAGACCCCCGAGGAGGTCGGACCCGCCGTTTCCGGAGCGGTGAACAGCTCAGCGAACACCGCGTCGGGTTCGGACCAGGAGGCGCACCCGCGGGCCACTGTCAACGAGACAGGCATATCCGGCACGGGTCCACGCTACCGGTCCCGGGATCCCGCAGCGCCGGGGATCACTGTGCCCGCGGCCGCCAACCGCGAGGGGGCCCACGCCGAAGGAGCGGGCCGGGACGCCGGAGTCCCCCTGCTCGGGTTCCCCGCCCGGACCTTGTTCAGCACCGCGCCTTCCCCGAACCGCGTGAGGGTCCACGAGGTTCGGTGGCCTGTCGACGCGTGCCTGGACCGCGAGGGTGCGTGCCCCTCGGTAGCCTGTTGCTGCTTGCCTGGGGTGTTCCGGGCGCGCGAGAGACCGGGGTCCGGATCCCGGCGTGTGCAGGGGATGTGGTGAAAGTCCACACTGCGCCGCAACTGTGAAGCGCATCGAGGCGTGAAGTCCGACCGCCTGCTCTCTCTCCGCACACTTCTCGCGCAAGGAGAGCCAAGGAGAGCCATGAGCATGCTGACCGGGGGCCTACCCGACCAGGTCCCGCCCGGTGACGCTCTGCCCGGTGAGACTCTGACCGAGGCCCTACCGGGTGAGGCTCTGCCCGCTGAAGCGGTGGCGCCGGCCGACCAGACGCTGCTCGACCAGGCCCTGCCAGGTGAGGCCATGCCCCCGGAAGCAGCGGCGCTGGCCGAGCGCTCGGACGCCGTGTGCCGCATGGGAGCCATGATCCTGGCGACCGGGACGGCGTCCTACCGGGTCAAGCGGGCCATGGGTCGGGTGGCCGAGGCCCTGGACATCGACACGCTCGAGGCCCAGGTGACCCTCAACGAGATCGTGGTCACGACCCGGCGTCACGGGTTCTCCCGCACCCGGGTGGTCGAGGTGTCGACTCCCCTGGTGAACGCCGACCGGATCTGTGAACTCATGCGGATCTCCCTGCGGGCGCAACCGGGTCTGAGCCCCGAGGAGCTGCACCACCAGCTCGACGCCGTGGAACACAAGCCCCACCTGTACCCGCTCCCGATGGTCTGCACCGCCGCGGCCCTGGCCTGCGCCGCCTTCGCCTTCCTCAACCAGGGCGCCTGGCCGGACTGCCTCGTCGCCGCCCTGGGAGCCGCGATCGGTAAAGGCGTCCAGGTGTGGCTGCGCCGCTTCCGGGTCAACCAGCTGGTCGTGGTGGCACTCGCCTCGGCCGCCGCCTGCTGTGCCGCGGCGGCCGCCGGGACCGCCGCGCGGTTGTTCCTGGTTCCCGGGTACTCCCTGCACCAGGTCGCCGTGATCGCCTCGACCCTGTTCCTGGTGCCCGGGTTCCCACTGCTCGCGGCCGCCCTCGACCTGGCGAGGTTCGACTTCGCCGCCGGCATGTCCCGTCTGCTCTTCGCGGGGCTGGTCACCGTGGCCGGGGCCGCGGGCATCTGTCCGGTCACCTGGATGCTGGCGTTGCCCTTCGCCGACGGCGGGCGCTCGCACCTGGCCGCGGGCCTGCTGCTCGTGCTGCGTGCGCTGGCGAGTTTCGCCGGGGTGCTCGGCTTCGCCCTCACGTTCAACACCCCGCTCCGCGTGGCGCTGGCGACCGCGTGCATCGGCACCCTCGGCAACCTGTTGCGCCTGAGTGCGATAGACCTCGGCGGAAGCACCCTGCCCTGCGCCGCGGCCGCAACCCTGCTGATCGGGTTGCTCGTCGGCTCGGTGAACCGGCGCCTGCTCGCCGCGCGCATCACCCTGTCCGTGCCCGCGGTTCTGATCATGATTCCCGGAATGACCGCCTACCGCTCGATCCTGTCCAGCGTCGCGGACCGTCCGCTGGACGCCCTCGCCTACGGGATGACCAGCGTCTCGGCGGTCTGCGCCCTGACCGCCGGTCTGATCGTCGCCCGCATGATCACCGATCCCGTCTGGGCCGAGTCCTTGCAGGTCTGGACCCACCCGCCGCACACCTACACCGCGGACAGGTTGCGCGAGGAGCACTGAGGCTTCCCACCCGCCAGGCGCCGATCAGCGCGCTGACGGCGGCCTTCTCCCGTGCCCCGCGGCGGTCGTCCCTCGGTCGGAGACGGGTGCCCTCGCTCCCTACCCGGCCTGAGCTCCCGGCCGGGTGGACGTTCTCGGCTGGGTGGACGTTCTCGGCTGGGTGGACGTTCTCGGCCGAGTGCGTGCCCTCGGCCGAGAACACACCCGCGCCCTCAATTCGACGGGGCACGGCCGAAGTGATCCGGCCCGACGTGGGCGTCGAGCTCGAGCTCGACCAGCCAGGTCGGATCGATGAACCTGGCCACCTGGACGAAGGTGCAGGCCGGGCGGATCTCGGCGAACCGTTCCCCATGGGCCCGCGCCGCCTCGCGCCACTGGTCGCAGTCCAGCAACATCACACGCGTCCTGACCACGTCGTGCAAGGAGGCTCCGGCCTGGCGCAGCGCAGCCTCGGCAATGTCCAGGCAACGAACTGTCTGTCGGTAGACGTCCTGTTCGCCGACGGTGCTCCCGTCCTCCCCGATCGGTGCAGTCCCAGCCACGCTCACCCACGGTCCGGACCGCACAGCGCGGGAGAACCCGATCTCCGGTTCGAACGGCGAGCCGGAAGAGACGAGCACACGGTCATCAGCCATGGCGGGAGCATCCCACGGAGGGGCTTGGTGAGCCCCTGAAACGGGCCCGGTATGCGGTCGTGGGCTCCGGTTCCCGACGGTGAAGCCCATGCCGCCGTCACGATGGGTGTCGTGTTGATCGCTTCGGGTTCGCTGATGCGGCGAGGCTCGGGCGCTGCCATCCCCGCGCAACCCAGACCCGAGGCATCCTCCGCAAAGCCGCCGAGGGCTGTCGGGCAGGACGAGACCCCGCCACGGCGATGACCGTCTCACACACCCCGCACCGGGGCGTGATAATGTCAAGACCCGTGCCGGGGCCTCCCGGTGCGAGTCCGGGTGGCGGAATAGGCAGACGCGCTAGCTTGAGGTGCTAGTGCCCGAAAGGGCATGGGGGTTCAAGTCCCCCCTCGGACACCAACCATTTCCCCAGGGTGGGGCGGCACGAGCTGGGCGGTCGCCTCGACGAGCTGCTGTCCTGGCTGGTAGGTCAGTCGCAGCGCGAGCCCCTGATAGATCTTGGCCTTGTCCATCGGCTCGGCATCTCTGATCACGGCGGCGATGTCCGCGAGCGTGTGGATCAGTTCCTGGATGTCGTCCTCGCTCATCCGTCCCGTGTTGGCGCCGGGTGCTCGCGTGCTGGCGAGTGCGGTGGCGCGTTGGGCTTGGACCTCGCGGATCCATCGGGCGATGGTCAGGGGGTCGGCTCCGGCGTCCAGGGCTGCTCGGTACTGGGCGAGCCGGGTGTCGCACTCGCGGATCACCGCCTGAGCGTCCGGGAGTGCGGCCGACGGCACAGCCGGACCAGGAGCGGGTTGGGCGGCGGCGAGGGTGCGGATGTGGTCGAGGCGGTGTGGGGCGAACAGGCCGGTGAGCCAGGCGTCCAGGTGCGGTAGGAGCTGGTCCTCGCGCAGGTAGACGTTGCGGGGGTGGTGGACGTGGGCGGCCAGGGCGTACTGCTCGGCGTATCGGCAGCGGTAGTAGGTGCGGTGGTCGGTGTGCTGGGCCTGCATCTTGCGTCCGCACAGGCCGCAGAACAGCAGGCCGCGCAGGATGTGCGGGTGGACCACGCGCTTGTAGGTCTCGTGTTGTCCGGCGCGCGAGCGTCCGTGGTCTGCGCGGATCACCTGGGCGGCTTGGAACTGCTCGGGGGTGATCAGGGGGTCGTGGGCGAGGGTCTCGGACCAGATCCAGGCGTCGGGGTCGTTCCAGCGCATCTTGGTCTCGTAGCCCAGGGAGACTTCCTCGACGTCCAGGAGGACTTCTTCCTTGCGTTGCTTGTTCCAGACCTGCCGGCCGGTGTACCGGGGGTTCGCCAGGATGGCGCGGACGGCGGACTTGGCCCAGCCCTGGCCGGGGCGGTGCCGGTTGCGCTCGGGGTCGTGTTGGGACGGTGAGGGGATCTCGTCGCGGGTGAGGTTCTCGGCGATGGCGTAGAAGCCGCGCCCGGCCAGGTACTCACCGAAGATGCGTTGGACGGCGGGGGCGGTCAGGGGGTCAGGTTCCAGGCGGTGCAGGCGCTTGCCGTCGGCGGCCTTGGCGGGGTTGGGGTGGGGGCCGGCGTCGGCGATGCGGTACCCGTAGGGCGGGCGCCCGCCGAGGTACCGGCCCTCGATCTTGACCTGGGAGGCCATGGCGGCCCGGACCCGGATCTTGATGCGGTTGCGTTCGCCCTTGGACATGCCGCCGAACACGCTCATGACCAGGTCGTGGGCCTCGGAGTCCGGGTCGATGGGTCCGCCGACCTCGGGGACCCACAGGCCCACGCCGTAGTGCACGAACAACGGGAAGGTCAGGCCGAACTGGTTGCCGTAGAACGCGCGTTGGGGTTCGCCGATGACCACGGCATCGAAGCCGCGTTCAGGGTCCTTGAGGTCGGTCAGCAGCTGGCTGGCCTGGGGTCGTCGTTTCCAGGGAAGGGACCGGGAGTACCCGATGTCGAAGTATTCCTTGACGATTTCCCCGTAGCGTTCGATCAGTGCGCGGGCCCGTAGGAGTTGCCAGTTCCGGGATGCTTCGGGGTCCTGCTGGTCCTCGGTCGACACGCGTCCGCAGAAGGCGAACTTCATGAAGGCCTGACCGGGCAGTGCGGGTCGCCCGAATCTGTCCGGGTGGCGTGGGGCGGTGGTCATGCGGCCTCCTGATGGTCGGCATCGGCGGTGATCCCTCGCTGGCGGGCGGCGGTGAGCAGCACGTTCAGCAGGGCCCGGGCCGCCTGTGGGGTCAACGGTGGGAGTTCGGCCGGCAGGTCCACCCGGAGCCCGCGCCGGGCACCGGCCGATTGAGCAATGGGATCTCCCGACGGGGATGATTCGATGGGTGACGCGGGTGAAATGCTTCCACGAATCGCCCGCAGTCGCAGTTCTGTCGCCGGGACTTCTCCGGTCTTCGTTGTTTCGCTGGGCAGTGTCGGCTCGTCGCCTCGGTTCGTCGCGCGAGGTGCATTCATGCGCGCCTCGCGGAGGCCGGTGAAGGCCACGATTGGTCGCCGGTCTCAGCGTCGCCTGCGGACGAGCCCGATGCCGGATCCGGCGCGTCACGTTCCTGCCAGAGACCTATGAGGGCGGTTGCCGCCAGGATGCGCCCCTCCCCCGCCGCTCGGGCCAGCTCCCGTCGAAAGTGCTGGCCGGTGTGCTCGGGATGATCGGTGCCCGGGGCGTCGTCGCGGTCCTCGCGTCGGTCGCCGTCCCGTCCGTCGCCGCTGAGCCCGATGGCATCCAGGGACTGAACGCCTTTCCGGGTGGTGTCAGCGGGTGGACTCGGGTGTTGCTCGGGCAGGGCCGTGCCTGCGAGCACGGTGACCTGCCCGTCGCGGACGGCGGCCTCGTGCCAACTGGGCGGTCGGGACGCGGTGCCGTCGTAGAGGACGCCGTGGGGGTGAGCCAGGCGGATCGCGTCGCCCGGGCCCAGCGACAGGGTCAGTTCCTTCAGGGTGGGCGGGGTCTGCTCGAGGTCCTGCAGGGGCGTGAACCCGATCAGGCGCAGGGCCCGGTCGTGTCCCTCGATGGCATTGGTGGCTCGGGCGCGGGGCCAGGCCCGCACGTCGTGGCTGAGGACGAGTACGGCCTGGGGCAGGTCGTCTGCGGTGTCGGGGCGCAGCCAGCAGGTCGCGCGGAGCCGGTGCGAGTGGTCGACGCGTTCGCGCAGCAGGCTCAGGACGGCCGATGGGCTGCACTCGGGGTGCGCGAATCGTGCGATCAGGATGTCGTTGGCGTAGCGCAGGACGACCAGAGCGGCACGGACGTCGGCGATGTTCGCCGTTTCCTCGCAGATGCAGCACCGGTACTCGTCGAGATCGCGGGCGGCTTCTGCTCGGATGCGCAGGACAACGCCGGCCCCCAAGGCCCGCACGACCTCCGGGGCGACCTCGATCGGCGCACCAGTGTCGGCGACGGGCTCCGGAGTGGTCTGGGACTCGCTGCTGGGGTCGGCGACGCGCCCGAATGGGGCTTGGTCAGGCGTGTCCGCGTCCGCGTGGGTTCTGCCGAGGTCGTCATGTGCGTTGACGGCACTCTCACGGCGGACGGCGGACACAAGGCGCAGCCGCCGCGGACCGTGTGGGCGGTTGCTCATGATGCCCTCCGCGGTGAGAGGGCCGGGAGCTCATCGACCGGGGAGTCGCGGTGGCTGGTGGGGTCGGTGAGGGTGAGCCCGTCCGCGCCCAGGTGTAGGCGGGGCAAGTGCGCTGGTGGTGTGCGCCCTGCCCTGGTTCGTGCGCTGGCGGGTCGGGCCGGGGCCGCCGCCATGGGCCGGCGCGGGGCTTCCGGGGTCGGGGTTGCGGACAAGCGCAGCAGGGTGGGGCCGACCTCGGCCCAGCCGAGTAGTTGTGCCGGGGCGACGGAGTCGATGACCACGCCTCCCCAGCGATGGGCCAGGGCGGCTTGGGCGATGTTCAGTCCCCAGGTGGTGGCGGCGCAGACGAGCATCAGGAACCGGGCGCCCCACAGGCGCCGGGCGCTGATGCCGTTGAGCGCGAGGTTCCGGATCGAGATCATCAGCCCGACCACGGAGATGTCCAGCATGGGAGCAATCAGCGGGGCGATCGGTGCGGGCACACCCCAGGCCAGGGCAAGGTGCCAGACGTTGCCGAAGGAGAACGCGAACGCGCACGCCCCGATCAGCGCGCCGGTCACCGTGACCGCCACGCGCACTCCTCTGCCAGAGGCGGGGGCCACGCCCGGGGCGGACAAGGCGACAGTGGCGTCGTCGGTGACAGGGACGTGGTCGGCGACTGCCGCCCAGGGCTCCCCGGCCGGGCGGGCCGTGACGGGGGCGGCGGCCATCAGGCGACCCTCCCGGCTGCGGGGTCAGGGCCGCTGCTGGGACCGGCGCTGGGCCTGATCGCTGTGCCGGTGGTGCTCGTGCGGGCGTATGCGGTGGGCAGGTCGATGAGCTGGAGCCGCTGGTGCTGGCCGGGGATCCACCACAGCGCCCCGGCAGGGCCGGTGCCGGTCTCGTCGGCGTACTGCCGGGTCGCGGTGGCGATCTTGAGGGTGGTCCGGGTCCGGGACAGGCGGTCCTGGAGGATCGCCTCGCGCCGGCGGGATCCCAACCAGAACAGGACGGGGTGGTCCGGGCCGTCGCCTCGCGCGGCCTCTGCGTAGCCGGGCAGCTTGTCCAGGAGCCGGGAGAGCGGTTCGGTGCCGGTGTCGTGTTCGAGGAAGAACGTGATCTCCCGCGAGGTTCGGGGACGCGGCCGTGTCCCCGGGGACGCCGGGGCCGAGGTGATCGGCCGCGCGAGGGGGCCTGCGGGCTGGGCACTGGGGCCAGTGGGTCCGGAGGGTGCGCGCAGCGGTGCCGGCGCTGGGTGGGGTGGCGCGGTGCCCGGGTCGCGCTGGGCCCAGGTGCCCATCGCGTCGGGGCGGGCCAGGCCGGCGCAGTGGGCCGTGGCCCATCGCTCGTTGTGCCAGCCCACGAGGGCGTACCCGTGGGCTGGTTGGGTGCGGGCCTGGTGGATCAGGGAGACGAAGAAGTCGTTGACGCCGAGCAGGTGATCCAGGCGCGGAGACTGGGCCAGACGCAGGATCCGTTCCGCGTGGGCGCCCGGGCGTGGCAGCGGCCGGTCGGTGCGAGCAACGAGCATGCTCGCCCCGACATGTCCCAGGGTGTAGCGCCAGGCCTGTGATCCGGGGTAGACGCTGGCGCGGAAGCGGTCCAGGATCCCGCGGCGGGTCAACAGGACCAGACGCTTGCGGGCAGTGTTGGGGTCCTCGAAACACAGCCTGGCGATCTGCTCGGCGGTGAGCACCAGATGTTGGGCCAGGATCTCCAACAGGTAGCGGTCCCGAGGGGTCAGGTGGCGCAGGTGGGCCAGGGCCGCGGCCGCAGGACCGAGGCCGGTCGTGGCCGGTTCCCGCCCGGCAGCAGGCGGGGTCACAGTGACCACCAGTCAGTCGGGGACGCGGCGTCCGGGTCGGTAGGGTCGTTGACCTGCGGATTCGTCCTTACCGGCCTCGCCCAGTGGGTCGCCGGGTCCACGGTGGGCCAGTGGGCGGGTCGATGGGCGCCCTGGTGGGCGTCGGACTCGCCATCCTCACTCACCTGGTGGGGTGAGGCCGACACCAGGCCGCCGTGTTCCCGGTCGCGCCCGTCGCCGTCCCGCGCACCGTCGGGGTCCAGGCCGGATCGATCCACGACGCCGTCCTGCTCGTCGCTCTCGTCAGGTTCGGCCCAGTCCTCCGGCTGATCCCAGTCGTCCGGCGTGGCCTGGTCGCCACGGGTGTCCCACCCGTCGTACCGGTCGTGGAGGTCGTGGCGCAGGTGAGTGGTCGGGTCGGTTCCCAGCAGCAGGCGACGGCGGCGGACGGCGTGGTCCTCGCGAGCCTGGGCGCTCAGGCCCCGGGCCCGGGCCGCGTCTCTGGCGGCGGCCAGGGCGTGGGGGTCGGCGGGTGGGGCGGGAAGGGTGCGCAGGGTGAACGCCCGCGCATAGTGACCGTTGGCCATGACGCGACAGGCGATCTGGAAAGCCTCGAGCTGGGTGAGGTCCTCGGGAATCAGGTGCGGGGCGGTATGGCGAGCCAACTGGTGGGCGTCCTGCGGGGAGAGCGTAAAGTAGATCTTGTTGCGGGCGTTCGCGTCCAACGCGTCGGCCATGGGCTTGGGCAACTGGCCCAGGTGTTGGTGGGCCAAGGTCCAGGACAGCCGGTAGGAGCGGGCCTCGGCCAGGGCGTCGTCCAGGCCGATCGGCAGGTGCAAGAAGTTGTGGCACTCATCGGCGTAGATCGCCGCATCCAGCCGGTCGGTCTCCTCCTGCCGGGTGCGGGCCGTGGCGGCCTGCCACAGGCCGGTCAGCAGCAGCGAACCGACCAGGCGGGTGGTGTCCTCGCCCAGGATGCCCTTGGGCAGGCGGGCGATCAGGATCCCGCCGTCCAGGACCTCAGCCAGGTCGATGGTCGAGGGGGCCACCCCGAGCAGGTCCATCGCGAACCGCCGGGAGGTCACCGCCCGCAGCTTGGACAGCACCGGCCCGCCGGCCACGCTCGCCTGCGCGGGGGTCAGCGCCTCGTACGCGGCCCAGAACGCCCCCAGCCCACCGGGATCGACCCGCGTCACCGACCGGACGAGGCGGGCGCGGAACCGCGGGTTGGTCAAGACCGTGGGGATGTCGGCCAGGGTCGGTGCCCCGTGCGGGCCCCAGACCTGCCGGTTGACCGGGTGGGTCAGGGTCAGGCAGGCCGCGCGCAGGGTGTCCTCCAGGCGCGGGCCCCAGGCCGCCGCATACAGGCGGTGCAGGGTGCCGACCAGGTGCTCAGTCACCAGTTCCCCGCCCAGCCCGGTCGGGTCCAGGACGTTCCACGAGGCTGGTGCCGCCGACTCGTCCGGGTCGATCAGGATCAGCCGGTCCCGGCACGAGGCCGGCAGCCGCGTCAGGACCTTCAGCGCCAGATCCCCGTGCGGGTCGATCACCGCCACGCCGCGCCCGGCCATCGCATCGGCCAGGATCAACCGCAGCAGCAGCGTCGATTTGCCCGTGCCGGTCGGGCCCAGGATGTGCAGGTGGTGCCGGGCATCGGCCACCCCCAGACCGATCACCTCCACGTCACCGCGCGCTGTCGCCCCAGCGCTCAGGTCGTCAGCCACGCCCAGCGGCTTGGGGATGCTGCGGCGGGGATCCTGTGGTGGTACCAGGCGCATGCGCGGCCGGTTCCCCGTCACATGGTCGTCCGGCCCACGGCGAGCCGGAGCGTGCGTCCTGACCTCGGGCGCCGGACGGCGAACCGGCAGGGTGCTACGGGCGTCGGATGTCGGAGGGTGGGACGGCGGGGTGGGGTCCTCGGGCGGCAGCGGACGCGCTGCCTGGATGCCGCTCACGCAGCCTCCCAGCCGTCGGTGGACAGGCCGTCGTCCTGGTCGTCCGACCCCGAGACGGCACTCGTCGGTCGCGGTCGGCCGGTGTGCAGGCGCGGCACCTGGGCCGGGGCCGGAAGGTGGGGTGCGCCGGCGATGTCGAATCCGTGCAGACTCGGCTGGACAGGCAGCCGTGCAAGGGCGCCGAGCTCACTGGCGGTGGCCACGAACCATCCGCCCCGATGCCCGGCCCGATTCCCGCCCAGCCACAGCCGCGCGCCGTTGCCAAGGGCGTGGTCGCGGACCCGGACGTCGAGATCTGCGACTCCCACGGCGCCCAGCGCTTGGCCCGTCAACGCCGCGCGATGGGCGTTGGCCACCAGCCAGGCATGCTCCCGGCACACCCGTCGGCTTGCGCCGGTGACCACGACCCGCACGCAGACCTCCACGAACTCACAGGCAGCCTTGGCCGCTGCCGCGCGTTGTCGGGCTTGGACCACAGGATCGGGCGCCGGGCGTGCAGTGGGACTGCTCGTGTGAGAAGGATGCGAACCCGGTGTCAGGACGTCGAGCACCTCCCGCAGCACGAATGCGGGCACCCGGACGCTCAGATCGAGCGCGCGCTGTACTGGGCCGCTGGAGCGGACCCTGCCGGAGCCGGGGTCCACATGTCGCATGTGGGCGCCCGCTGTGCGCGTGCCGTGGCGGGGCGGACGGGCGAGGACCTGGACGATGCTGGCGTATCCCCGCGGCGTCGCCGCCAACGCCATTGCGATCATTGCGAGGCCGTCCTGCGCCTGCCGGGAGCTCACGCCCGATGACGTGCGGGCTGTCCCCTGCCCGGTCGGGGCCAGGAGTGGTTGCCACATGTCCTGGCGCGGAACCACGAGATACCCCGCGGCCACGCGCTCCCGTGTGCGCGGCGCACGATCGAGGATCCGATGCGGCGGCGATGCAGCAACCCCCTGGTTCGGCGCCTGGTCGGGCCGAACCAGCAGTGACCCCACGCGGGTCGCGGCGCGCGGGAAGGCACCTCGCAGGGTCATCGCGACGTCGCCCGCTGGCAGGTTGCCGGGAGCCCACATGGCGGCCTGCACCCGCTCGCACGTGGCGTGCAGTTCCCAGCTCAGCGCCCGGACCCGGCTCGCGGAACCACCGGGGCTGAGCATGCCGATCAACTGATGCCAGAGCACCTGCCCCGCGCCCGGATCCACCGCCAACGGGGGGACGACCTGGACCCATCGAGCGTTGGCGCGGTGCTCACGCCAGCCCCTGCGGCGCCGGATCCGCACCCCCACCGCGAAGGACGCTGTGAGGACGACGGCAACGGTGACCCACGGCCAGGCCAGCGCCCAGCTGTGCCCCAGCAGGTCGCGGATCCCGCGCCCTGGATGTGTCAGGAAGCCGGCCACCCCGTGGCTCAGCTGGCCCGTGCCGATTCTCGGACCGCTGGTGGGGACCGGGTGCGTTTCGGGGGCGGAGGGTCGCGGTGATCGCCGCGGATCAGCGGTGGCGAAGACCTCGAGTCGCCACCGGATTCCGATCGGTAAGAGATGTTGGAATACCATAGGACATCACCCATTCCATGATTCGATGTGCAGCGTTCATGACACGTGCCTGAATGGGGATCACTTCCAACACCTCCCTTCGGGGACACCGAAGCATCACGACTCGTTCACTCGAGCGCTCGTAAGGCCCGAGGCAGCTCTCGTCTTTGAGTCACTTCCCACGAGTCGACTTCGTGCCGCTCCCCCGCGGCTTGTCGATGGGCTACCCGCCCGGGTCTATTTCCGCAAGCCCCTTGGTGGGGTACATCGAGCGTGTACCCCACTCAATCGCCCTGTCAAGCACTCACCCAAAACTGCCCTCCGACGATCATCGGACGGCGTCCATCCCACGAATCCAGAGCCGATCACCAAGAACGCATCAATGGGTATCCGATAGTTCACGATCCGTGATGCGAAGAGCCTGCGGCGCTGCCTGTCCGGCAGGAACCCGCGAGATCCAGGCCCAGTGCCGTCCGCAGACGATCTCCGCGGGGCACCCGCCGACCGCCCCGATCCCCGCCCACTGGGTACCCCACTGGGCCGCCCGGTTACTCGCCCAGGTCCGCCCGTGGGAGAGGAACCCTTCCCGTCACTCGCCCGCTCGCACGGAGGTCAACCGTTGCCGACCGACGACGCGGCAGCCGGTGAGCGGCACGAACATGGGTCCGGTCACTCGCCCGCGCTGGAGCATCTGCCTTCCCCGATCGTCGAGTCGCCTGTTGCTGGGCCGGGGAAGCACCAGACACCAGACCAGGCGCCGGGCACTGCAGGTTCTCCCGGGGTCCGGGTAGGCTCGCCGAGTGATCCGGGCCGTGGTCTTCGACGTCGGGGAGTGTCTGGTCGACGAGACCACGGAGTACTCCGCTTGGGCGGACTGGCTCGGGGTGCCGCGGCACACGTTCCACGCGATGTTCGGCGCGGTCATCGCGCAGGCCCGCGACTACCGCGAGACCTTCCAGGAATTCTGCCCGGGATTCAACCTGACCGCCGAGCGGTCCAAGCGCGCCCAGGCGGGACGGCCGGAGACCTTCGGCGAGGAAGACCTGTATCCGGACGTGCGCGAGACGCTGGCCGTGCTACGGGCCGACGGGTTGTGGTTGGGAATCGCCGGCAACCAGACCGTGCGTGCCGGGGGGATCCTGCGGGCGCTGTTCTCGCATGACGTGGATCTGATCGGGACCTCCGACGACTGGGGCGCCAGCAAACCGGACCCGGCATTCTTCGACCACCTCGCGGGGGCCTGCCCATTCCCCCGCGACAAGATCCTCTACGTTGGTGATCGTCTGGACGCAGATATTCGGCCCGCCACCGCAGCCGGAATGCACACCGCGCTGATCCACCGCGGTCCCTGGGCGAGGATCCAATGGTCCACTCCCGATGCCCGGTGCCTGCCGACGTTCCGGATCGAGGGCCTGGGCGAGCTGGCGGGCCGGATCCGTGACGTCACCGCGTCAACGCGCTGAGGGTCGTGGACCACCCGTAGAGCCGGTCGTCGAGCTCCTGGACGCAGGGCTGGTCCTGGTATGGCGTCAGGGCACGGCGGACGTCGCGCACCCGGTCCATGCCCGTCGCGTACCAGGTGCGCTCGAGCTCATCCAGGGCACGCAGCGCGTATCGACAGGCCGCCTGGGGGTCCCCGGCCGCAGCCTCGACCGCCGCGAGATCCCCGAGCACGACCGTGACCTGCTTCTCCGCACCCGGACCCAGGGCCTCGAGCACCTCGAGCAAGGTTTGACGGGCCTGGGGCAGATGCCCGGCCTTGACCTGCGTGTTGCCCTTGAACGCGGCCAGCCGCACCGGGCTGAACCAGTCCAGCCACGGCGGGACGGGATGTTCTGATTCACCGGCCAGCAGATCTTCCGCATGCCCGAGCAGGCGCAGTGCCGCTCGGGCGTTGCCGCAGCGGGTCTCGCATTCGGCCTCGACCGCATCCAGCCAGGCGAGCAGCTCGAGAGGTGCAGGTCCGCGACGGGCATAGGTGCGTGCGGCGACCATCCGTTCCAGGGCTGCGTCCCGCTCCCCGGCCCATCCCGGGATGAACGCCGCGTGGGCCAGGATTGCCGCACCGAGCAGCGTGTCCTCGGCCTCACCTGCGGCCTGGAGCGCCAGCAGGAAGGTGCGCCCGGCAGGCTCGGGTTCGCGGATGTCGAAGAACTCGATGCGTCCGGCGAGCAGGTAGGACTCGGCCAGGGCCGCGGCGACCTCCCGGTGAGTGCGGCCGGTGGTCTCCGCGAGCAGGACACCCCCCAGGCCGGCATGGGCCTGGACCGCCGGGTGCAGCGCCGCGGGGGTGACGGACCAGTACAGGCGTCGGTGCGCGCGGGTGACAGCCAGGAAATCACCGGCCACGTGCGCGGGTTGGACGCCCGCGCGATGCCTGGACACACCCGGTAGGCCCGCTGGAGCCAGGCTCGGCGCTCCGGTGGATGACCGGGCTCGCTCCAAGAGCGCGCCCGAGGAGGTGGGAAACCCGAGGTCCTCCAGGTCCAGGCCCAGCAGACGGGTCAGGGCCTTGCCCACCTCGGGATGAGGGTGGGGCGGGTTCTCGGACTCCCACCGGCGTACCTGACGCACCCCCACACCGAGTACGTCGGCAAGAGCCTGCTGGGAGCCGAGCCCAGCCGCCAGGCGCGCAGCCTTCAGGCGGGTGTTGCCGGCGGAACGGGGCACGATCTGTCCTTCCGAAAGGGCCTCCCACCAGTGTCGCCCCAAGCCCTCAATATGGCCAGGGTCCCGTCATTGGATCATCTCAAAGTCCTGTTGATGAACGATAAAGCCCTCTTGGGGTCCTCGCATGTGCACAGACGACAGACCACGCTGATGTGAAGACACCTGTCGGGAGCCTGGAACGGCGGTTGATGAACAGCGTGAACGTGCAGCACTGGCCGGCAGGGCTGAGCGCCTCGCGCCGCTCGGCGAGTGCCCTCGAGCCGGCAGGGCCAGGGCCGACGCGTCCTCGGAGACCGCCCCCGCGCAATGCCTCGGGCATTCGAGGACTTCCAGCCCTGGCCCTGCCATCCACTCTGACTCCGGATTCTCTGCGATGACGGCCGAAGACCCACGGCCTCCCGCGCCGGCGGTCCCGAACGTGGCGCGGGTCTACGACGCTTGGCTCGGGGGACGATCGAACTACGCCGCCGACCGCCAGGTAGCCGCGCAGGTGCAGGCCCTGGCCCCGTGGGTGGTCGCGGCCGCGCGGGCCAACCGCCGCTTCGTGTCCCGTGCCATACGGTTCGCGTGCCGCCGAGGCATCCGGCAGTTCGTGGACCTGGGCTCGGGCCTCCCCACGATGCGCAACGTCCACCAGGTCGCTGGTGAACACTGTCCGGCGCCGCGGGTCGTCTACGTGGATCGCGATCCCGTGGTCACCGCGCACGCGCGAGCTCTGCTCGCCACCGACGAGCGGACCGGCGTCGTCCAGGGAGATCTCGCGGACGTCGAGCAGATCTGCGCAGATCGAACCTTCCTCAGGCTCATCGACCCCCACGAGCCGGTCGGGCTGCTCGCCACCGCCGTGCTGCACTTCATCCCCCAGGACATCGCCGTCGCGCAGGCACTCAGCGCCTGGCGAGAGGTCATGGCACCCGGCTCACACCTGGTGATCTCCCATGTCTGTCCGGGGAACGGGAGCCAACAACTGCGCCAGCGTGACGCCGTCGAGATGTACGCCCGCGAAGTCGCGCCCTTCGCGGCCCGCACCTCCACCCAGATCCTGCACCTCCTGGACGGATTCGAGCCCCTGCCGCCAGGAGTGGTCCCGGTCCAGCGATGGCGCCCGACCTCCCCAGACCGCGTCAACTGGTTCCCATGCTCGGCGCCGTGGCGTGGGTACCCAGGACGTCCTGGCTCACCTCCCTGTGACCATGCAGACCGCTCTGTCGACGACGTGTGAAGACCGGACCCCACCAGATCTTGACACCGGGCACCCCGGGTGCGGGCGTGAGGATGATCGGAACGGTCCATAACCACACAGCCAGCACGACCATCCCGGCTGAGGACCCCGACCGTCGCCGTCCTGCCTCCAGGAGGAGTAATGCCCGCATTCCCAAACAACAACCCGCCGTCGGCGGCTTTCGCCGCGGTCCACCGGGCGCTGGGCCAGGTCCCGGCCGAGTTCGCCACCGCCGGTGAGCTGGCCGCGCTGATGGCCGCCTTGCCCCCGCACACCCCGGTCAGCGTGGCCGAGACCGTCTACATCGACCCCGAACTGGAGCTGGGCGTGGCACCGAACCGCACGGTGGCCGCGGCCGCCGTCATCACCATGGTGAAGCCACAGGACAGCGGCGACGGCCTCGGGAACGACCCCGCGCGGACGCTGCCCGGCGTCGAACCAAACTGGGCGCCTTCATCGTCGCCGAAGGAGCTCAGGTCCCTGAGCGGACCACGGCGTTCCAGCCGTACGAGGCCGCCATCGAAGCACTCGAGGTCGGCGACGTCGCGAAGGCGCTGGGAGACGATTGCGAGCTGCTGGAGTGGATGGCCGGCACCCTGGCCAATCCGGTGTCCTACGGCAGTGAGGCGGCACCGGCCTGCATCACCGACGTTGCTCTGTGCGAGGAACTCGCGGTCGAGGGCGAACGGCTACGTCAGTGCGCCGCCAGGCTGACCGCCCTGCGGGCCAAGGTGCTCGCTATCGAGTAGGTACGACGTGCCCACCTTGGCCCCCGCGGGTTCAACCCCCGGACCCCCACAACGTCCAGGTGTCCTGTGGAGCCAGCAACAGACCCACACCGGCGATCAACCCGGGACACCATCACCTGACCGCGCCGACGCCCCCAGCGCCGACCCCGGGCTCCTAGTGCTCCGCGTCGATAGTTGTTTGCTGGTTCGGTGGGTGGCAGGATCGGTGAATGCCGAACCGTGCAGCAGCACCGCTGGTGTTGCGTGAGGGGGACCGTGAGGAACTGACGCGCTGGGTGCGCTCGGTCAACGGGCCGGCGGCCCTGGCGACGCGGGCGCGGATCGTGTTGGCCGCGGCCGAGGGGCGCACGAACACCGGGATCGCCCAGCAGGTCGGGGTCTCGCGTCCCACGGTGCTGGCGTGGCGGGCGCGGTACCAGGCCCAGGGCCTGGCCGGCCTGCACGATGAGCCCCGCTCGGGTCGCCCGCGGGAGGTCGACCGCCTCAAGGTGATCACCGCGACGTTGACGGCGCCGCCGAAGAAGTACGGCATCACGCACTGGTCCACCCGGCTGCTGGGCCAGCACCTGGGGATCTCCGACCACACGGTCGCCACGATCTGGCGGGAGTACGGGGTCCAGCCCTGGCGCACGGAGTCGTTCCGGTTCTCCACCGACCCGCAGTTGGAGGCCAAGGTCATCGACGTGGTGGGCCTGTACCTGGCCCCACCCGAGAACGCGGTGGTGCTCTCGGTCGATGAGAAGTCCCAGATCCAGGCGCTGGACCGCACCGCGCCGGTCCTGCCGATGCAGCCGCACCAGATCGAGCGCCGTTCCCATGACTACATCCGCCACGGCACCTCAACGCTGTTCGCGGCGCTGGAGGTGGCCACCGGGAAGGTGACCGCCCGGATGGCAAGCCGGCACCGGCATCAGGAGTTCTTGACCTTCTTGCGTCAGATCGCCCGCGCCTACCCGGACCAGGACCTACACCTGATCATGGACAACTACGCCGCTCACAAGCACGCCGCCGTGAAGACCTGGCTGGAGCACAACCCCCGGATCCAGGTCCACTTCACCCCCACCCACGCCTCGTGGATGAACCTGGTCGTGCGACACGAAGCCGCTCTTGAGCAGCGGCGCTCATCGGAGGAGGTCGGCTGATGCCGAAGGTGTAGCGCCCGGTCCAGTGCGTAGGGACCGTCCCCGCCTTGGCGTGCGTCACGGGTGACTGTGGGGTGCGAAGCCCAAGGTAGAGGCCCAAGGATCCTTGTTCCATCCAGGGGTTACAGGCTGGGGAAGACCGGACGGGTGAATCGCGTGAACCCTCGTTGACGCCTCGTCATCAGCACTTCCGCCGATGGGATGTTCCAGCGGGAGATAGGGGCCGGTCGCTGGAAGGCGACGGGTGCCGCCCGGGCGAACTTGGTCGGGCGGGAACGCACCACCGTCCCCGGGGTACAGAGGGCACCCTCCCCGGTCGTATCTGTCAGGTGTGGAACGTGACAACCCCGACGGGGTCCAGCAGGCGTGGTCGGTCTGCTGGTAGGTCGACCGTGAGGTCGCCCGATGCCACCGGCGGGCGCAGGACGGCTCGAGAAGCGAACGCCGGCGGCCGAAAGGCAGCAGGAAACCGGGGACCGCAGGCCAGTACCTCCGCTGGCGGTCGCCGGATAACTGGCCGGATAGAGGCGTTGCCTCGACCTGGAAGGGTGCTGACGCGAGCCGGGTGAGCCTGCGGATGACGAGCTGAACCCAGCACCGGAACCGAGGGGCAAGTTGGACGCCACGATGACGGCGGAGGCGACCACCCACATGGTGGTCGACGACGCCCTGGTCGTGGTGAACGGACCCGAGGACGAGCCTGTGGAGTGGGACGCCGTGGATTGGCGTTCCGCCGAGGAGGACGTACGGCGGCTGCGGCAGCGGATCTTCGCGGCGACGCGGGCGGGGGACCTGAAGAAGGTCCGCAACCTGCAGAAGTTGATGCTCCGCTCCCGCGCCAACGCACTGGTCTCGGTGCGGCGGGTTACGGAGGTCAATGCTGGCCGCAAGACGGCCGGGGTGGACGGGCAGGTCGTGGTGATGGACCAGCACAAGGCCGACCTGGCCGACTGGGTCCAGCACCGAGCGAGGCCGTGGTCACCTCGACCGGTCAAGCGGGTGTATGTGCCCAAGAGCAATGGGCGCCGTCGCCCGCTCGGGATCCCCGTGATTGCCGACAGGTGCCTGCAGGCTCTGGCGGTCAACGCACTGGAGCCGGAGTGGGAAGCACGGTTCGAGCCGAAGTCGTACGGCTTTCGACCGGGCCGGGGCTGTCACGACGCGATCGTGGCCATCCACACCACCGCTTCCCGCCGGGACGCGAAACGGTTGTGGGTGCTGGACGCGGACTTGGCGGCGGCATTCGACCACCTCAACCATGATCACATCCTTGGGTCATTGGGCACGTTCCCCGCCAGGGAACTGGTCCGGCAATGGCTCACCGCGGGAGTGATCGAGGCCGGTCGGTTCACTCCCACCCCCGAGGGCGCCCCCCAGGGCGGGGTGATCAGTCCGTTGATCATGAATGTTGCTCTGCACGGCATGGAGACCGCGGCTGGGGTCTGCTACCACGCCACCGGCACCCGTGCCGGCAAGACGGTCAGCGGCTGCCCAGTGCTGGTCCGCTACGCCGACGACGTGATCGCCTTGTGTCACTCCCGTGCACAGGCCGAACAGGTCAAGGCGCGCCTGGCCGAGTGGCTGGCCCCCAGGGGTCTGGTCTTCAACGAGACCAAGACGCAGATCACGCACCTGACCCAGGGCGTGGACTTCCTGGGGTTCAACATCCGCCGTTACCCCAACGGCAAGTTGTTGACCAAGCCGAGCAACGATGCGGTGCGACGGATCCGGAGGCGGCTGTCCGCCGAGGTTCGGGCCCTGCGGGGCTCCAACGCCGACGCGGTGATCGCCAAGCTCAACCCGGTCATCACCGGGTGGGCCGCCTACTACCGGATCGGGGTGTCCAAACGCGTCTTCGCCGCGTTGGACGCCCACGTGTGGAAGCGGGTCTACAAGTGGGCCCGGTTCACGCACGCGAACAAGCCAATGCGCTGGGTGCGAGCCCGGTACTTCGGTGCGTTCCACCCCTCCAGGCAGGACACGTGGGTCTTCGGAAGCCGCGACACCGGTTTCTACCTGCGCAAGTTCGCCTGGACCCCGATCGTCCGGCACCGGATGGTCGACGGCGGGGCGTCCCCGGACGACCCCACCCTGATCGACTACTGGGCCCAGCGGCGTCGCCGCAGCAGCCCTCCACTGGGCACCGCCACGATGCGGCTCTTGCAGCTGCAACACGGTCGATGCCCGCTCTGCCGAGGGCTGCTGCTCGACACCGACCACGAACCGCAAAGTCCCCGCGAGTGGGAACAGTGGCTCGCGGCTACTCGGAAAGCGATCCGCGCCCGCGCGATCGTTGTCTGGGCAGCGGGCACACCGGACGAACGCGTCGCCAACCGCCTCATACACACCCACTGCCACCGCCGCCACAACGGTGACGGCAGCCCAGCACTTCTGCCCACCCACGAGCCCGAGGGGCTTGCTTGAGCCGGTTGCCCGGAAAGCGGGCACGGCCGGTTCTGAGGGGACCCCGGCGCAGCAATGCGCCGGGGTTACCCGACGAGTGCTGGTTCTCCATGGCCGAGCGTCAGGCCATCCACCGCGGCACCTACCGCTCCGTCAAGGACCTCAACGCCAAGATCCGCGCATACATCGACGGTTGGAACGACCGGGCTCACCCCTTCACCTGGACCAAGACCGCCGACCAGATCCTCGCCAAGGCCAACCGTAAGAAGACATCACCCGCGGAGCACTAGGGCCTGTTTCGGAACTGGTCAGCGGCTGGTGATCCAGTCGAGGATGTCGGT
>CAZOWW010000055.1:0-35890 GCA_964583765.1 uncultured Kineosporiaceae bacterium | reverse complement strand
CGTCCGGGCAGAAGGTGACCTCGTTCTGGAACGCGACCGTGACGCAGAGCGGGGCTGCGGTCAGTGCCACGAACGTCGCGTGGAACGCTGCCATGGCCACCGGGGCCAGTGCCTCCTTCGGTCTCCAGGGCACGTGGGCCGGGGCTAACCCCGTCCCGGGGAGTTTCACGCTCAACGGGGTCACCTGCGGCGGCATCACGAGCACCACCACGTCCGCGAGCACCACGACCACGACCGCCCCGTCGACGAGCACCACGAGCACGGCGCCGCCCACCACGTCGACGAGCACCACGACCACGGCGCCGCCCACCACGACGACGTCCACCGGTCCGGTCTCCGGCCGGGCGCGGACGACCATCGCTTTCGACCAGGGGTGGCTGTTTCACTACGGGGATGCGTCCGGGGCCGATGCGGCGGCCTTCTCGGACGGCGCCTGGCGGCAGATCAGCGTTCCGCACGACTGGAGCATCGAGGGGCCGAACCCGCCCGCGAACCCGTTCTCGCAGAGCGCGGCGAGCACCGGTCGCGGTGGCTACCTGCCGTCCGGCATCGGGTGGTACCGCAAGCACTTCACGCTCGCCCAGGTGCCGCAGGGACGCCGGGTCTTCGTCGAGTTCGACGGGGTCATGGCCGACAGCGACGTCTACGTCAACGGCACCCACATCGGAAACCACCCCTACGGCTACACGAGCTTCCGGTACGACATCACGGCGAGTGTGAAGCTCGGGTCGGCCGACAACGTGATCGCGGTCAAGACCGACACCAGTCTGGAGCCAGCCGAGCGGTTCTACTCGGGCGCCGGGATCTACCGCGACGTCCGCCTGATCGCGACCGATCCGGTGCACGTCGACCAGTGGGCCACCTATGTGACGACGCCGGCGCCGACGACGGCGGCCGCGACCGTCCACGTCCAGACCACCGTGGTCAACAGCGGGACCGTCGCGGCGAGCACCGCGATCCAGGGCGTCCTCACCGATCCGAACGGCACGGCCCTCGCGCCGGTCACCACCCCCACCCAGTCCGTCCCGGCCGGCGGGTCGACCGCCTTCTCGTTCGACATCCCGGTCGCCAACCCGAAGCTCTGGGACCTGACGAACCCGAACCTGTACCAGCTCCTGACCAGGGTCCAGGTGGGCGGCACGACCGTGGACGACGACGTGACCACGGTCGGCATCAAGAGCCTGCAGTTCAGCGCCACGAACGGGATGACCCTCAACGGCAGGAGCGTGAAGTTCCAGGGCGTGGCGATCCACCAGGACTTCCACGGTCTCGGCATGGCCGCCCCGCAGCGGGCCATGCAGCGCCGCCTCGCGCAGCTCAAGGCACTCGGGGTGAACGCCATCCGCACCGCGCACGACCCGCCCAGCCCGGCGTTCCTGGACCTCACCGACCGGATGGGCTTCCTCGTCCTCGACGAGTTCTTCGACGTCTGGACGGCGCACAAGTACTCGGACGTCGGTGACTACGCGACGTACTTCAACAAGACGGCGAGTTCGCCCACGGGCATGCCCGCCGTGCCGGGGGCGGCCTCCGGCGCGCACTGGTACGAGGCGGACCTCACCGGGATCGTCACCCGCGATCGCAACCATCCCAGCGTCGCGCTCTACAGCACGGGCAACGAGATCCACGACTCGCTCGCCACCCGGACCCAGCTCCTGACCCGCATGGTGTCGCTCTGCCACACCCTCGACCCCAGCCGCTCCGTGACCCAGGCACTGTTCCGCCCCTCCGACTCCGGTGACATCACCGGCGCGACCAGGACGCTGCTGGACGTCTTCGGCGCCAACTACCGGCCCGCCGAGGTCGAGCAGGCCATGGCGCTGGCTCCCACCCGGGCCGGCCTGTTGACCGAGATGACCACCCCCACCTCGTCGTGGACCGAGGTCAAGAACAACCCGGCGGTGACCGGCGCGTTCCTGTGGACCGGGGTGGACTATCTGGGTGAGGCGGACGGTCTGTGGCCCAACGTCCAGGCCGCCTGGGGGCTGATGGACGCGATGGGCACCGTCCGGTCCGTCGGGTACTCGTGGCAGACGGTGTGGGGGGTGCCCAAGGGTTCGGCACCGGCCACCGGCACGACCGCGAGCAAGATCCTGCTCGCGGCGGACCACTCGCGGGTGTCGACCGACGTGAACGACATCTCCTACGTGAAGGCCACGGTCGCGGACAGCTCGGGCCGGGTGGTGACCAGCTCGTCCGCACCCGTGACCTTCAGCATCAGCGGGCCGGGGGTCATCGTGGCCGTGGACAGCGGGAGTCCCGTCCAGGAGACCTTCCGCGGCGCTGTGCGCAACGCCTACCAGGGGCTCGCCTTCGCGCTCGTGCGGGCGACCGGCTCCGGGACCATCACGGTGACCGCCACGTCCGGCGGTCTGACCGTGGGCTCCACCACCCTGACCGGAACGACCGCCCCCTTCGTCCCCTGCTCCGACACCTGCGACTGATCCCACCCCTCCTTCCCTCCAGGAGAACCTGATGCACTTCACCCCCCGGTGGCGAGCAGATCGTCGAATCGCCGCCGCCGCTTCCGCCGTCCTGACCCTGGCCGCCCTGACCGTGGTCGGAACGGTGCCTGCGCACGCCGCGGGCGGCACCTACTACGTCTCGCCGAGCGGCAGCGACTCCGCCGCAGGGACGTCGGCCGCTCCCTGGAAAACGATCGCCCACGCTCAGTCGGTCGCCTCGGCCGGCGACACCGTGTACTTCCGGGCCGGTACGTACGCCTACACGGCGGGAACCAACACCTGCTCGAGCCAGACGGCCACGGTCAACGCGATCGTCCTGAACAAGAGCGGGACCTCGGGCAACCCGATCCGGTACTGGGCCTATCCAGGCGAGACGCCGCACTTCGACTTCTCGGGCATGACGGACGACTGCCGCGTCAAGGGTTTCGACGTCACCGGCAGCTACGTCCACCTCAAGGGCCTCGAGGTCACGGGGGTGCCGCAGCACAACAACCTCAACCACGAGTCCTGGGGTGTGTGGATCTCGGGCGGCAACAACACGTTCGAGCAACTGAACCTGCACAACAACATGGGGCCGGGCCTGTTCATCCAGGACGGCGGCGGCAACCTGGTGCTCAACTGCGACTCCCACGACAACTACGACCCCCTCACCTCCAACGGGGCGGGGCAGAGCGCGGACGGCTTCGGCGCGCACATCTCGGCCGGCCACCCCGGCAACGTGTTCCGCGGTGACCGCGCCTGGTGGAACTCCGACGACGGCTTCGACCTCATCAACGCCTACTCGTCCGTGACCATCGAGGACTCGTGGACCTGGCGGAACGGCTACCTGCCCGGGACGACGACCTCGGCCGCCGCCGGGAACGGCAACGGCTTCAAGATGGGCGGCTACGGCGGTGTCTACGTGTCCAACGGGGCGAAGCACACCCTTCGTGACTCGGTCTCCTTCCTCAACAAGGCGGCCGGCATCTACGCCAACCACCACACGCTGGCCAACGACTACTTCAACAACACCAGCTACTCCAACCACCCCGACTTCAACATGCTCGGCATCAACTCGTCGGGGTCGGCAGTAGGCCTGGGCAACCTGCGCAACAACATCGCGTACGGGGGCACGCTGCTGTCGAACAACTCCGGGGTGAGCGACTCCGCCAACTCGTGGACCCTGGGTGTCACGGTCTCGGACTCGCAGTTCCAGAGCGTGTCGACCTCGGGCTGGGACGCTCCGCGCCAGGCGGACGGCAGCCTGCCCGTGCTGCCGAACCTGCGCCTCGCGGCGGGGAGCAGCCTGATCGACAAGGGCGTGGACGTCGGGCTGCCCTACAGCGGCTCGGCGCCCGACCTCGGAGCCTTCGAGTACGGCGGCACGTCGGTCACGACTCCCGCGACGATCACCACCAGCACCACGACCAGGACGACCACCACGAGCACGGGCCCGGTCGTGACCACGACCACCACGCCGGCGCGCACCACGACGACCACGACGTCGGTACGCACCACCACGACCACCGGCGGTGCCACGACCGGGGCGTGCACCACCGCGTTCACGATCGCCAGCGCCTGGAGCGGTGGGTTCGTGGGGAACGTGAGCGTCACCGCCGGGGCCGCCCTGAGCGGCTGGAAGGTCACCCTGACCCTGCCGTCCGGGGTGGCGATCACGAGCCTCTGGGGTGGCACCAACACCGGCACCACCGGCACGGTCGGCGTGACCAACGCCGCCTACAACGGCTCACTCGGCGCCGGTCAGGCGACGAGCTTTGGCTTCCAGGCCACGGGAACGGGCAGCGGCACGACGGTCACCTGCGCCGCCGCCTGATCACCACAGTCGAGACCGCTCAGCCGGTCTCGCGCTCGCAGACCCCGATCACCTGTGCCGTGATCGGGGACTGCGGGCGTTCGGGGCGTTGAGTCGGGGGGACGTGTCTCAGGCCGGGCCTGCGGCACCTGGCGAGACGGCGGTATCGGGAGACGTCCGCCCTGGGTGCCGGGGCCGCGTGAACGCCGGCACCGCATCTCCCCAGATCAGGCGATGGCGTAGGCGCGGTAGATGGTGGTGACCGAACTGTCGCCGGTGGTGCTGGTGACCGTGGTGCGCAGGGTGACCGCTCCGGAGGTGGGGTTGGGGACCTGGGCGGTCCACTTGCTGCCAGAGCCGGTGACCTTGAGGGTCCGCCAGGTCTTCCCGCCGTCGAAGGAGGCCTGCGCGGTGAGGCTCTTGAGGTAGGTCGCCACGAGCTTCGGGGCGGGTATGAGGATGAACTGCGCTTCGCGCGCGAGGGTCAGCGTCACGTGAGTTGTGCTGCCGGGTGTCGCCTGGTTCCACAGGGTGAGGTTTCCGCAGGACATCAGCACGGCAAAGACCTTGGGTACCTCTTCCTTCGCCGGGTCGGCGTGGAAGCGCATGCTGAGGGTCGTGCGGGGCGAGAGCATCCCTGCCGGGTAGGTGACTCCGGGACGTGCTCGGTGGGCGTCGACGCTGAGGGAGTACCAGCCTGACGCGGGGAGCCGGTATCTGAAGACCGACGGGTGGGATGCGTCGTAGCTGTTCCGGTGCACCGTCGCCAGGAGCGTGGTGCCGTGCCGCAGCGTCACCACGGCCTGGGAGTCGAACAACATCGGTTGGTGCCTCGAGAAGGCGGGGTCGGTGAACATCGTGCTGGTGTCGAAGCTGAGGTCCTTGTCCTGCACGCCGGGGAGGCCAGGTCCAGGGCCCCAGGCGGCGTCGAAGAAGACCTGCCCGTAGGTCTTCCCAGCAGAGTAGGTGCGGGTGATCTGGTAAAGGGCGCCGACGGCCGCGCTGCGGTTGGCCTCGACCTCGTAGTCCCATGACCCCGGGGACAGGTACACCCGCTGCCTGGTCGGCGTGCTGTTGACGGAGACGTCCGCGTCGAGACTCTTGGCGCAACCGCCGGTCGGGCCCATGTGCACGTCGGTGTTTGCCCCGTTGACCGGTCCGTTCCGCAGGCCCAGCGTGACGGCCGTCAGCCCGGAGCGGGAGATCGTGCGCGTGAAATTCGCGGGCAGGGTGCTCGTGCCGGTCAGTGCGACATACACGGGCAGTGGCTCGACCAACGTGGCTGCACCATCCGGGAACCAGGTCAGCATGGTGGCCAGAGAGAAATCCTTCGATGTATTGGGGATGAGATAGACCCTTCCGGGGGTATTCCAGCCCATGGCGAACTGTTCCCCGGACCCGTCGCCATAGCACACGGCCGCCTGCAGAGTCTGGGATCCGCCGGATGCTGCCGGCGACCACGCGACCTTCAATGGCTGGCCCTTACGGGCATCGAGCGTGATCTTCGTGGTGCCGGAGACGTTCACCGTCACGCCCGCCATCGTGTCGGTGTAGTCCTTGGCGTTGAAGATGTCCGTCAGGACGGAGTAAGTCCCCTTGGGGAGAGTTGCCGCCTTGCCGGAGGACATCACCTGGAAAGCCTGTGTCTTCGTGTCAATGATGGACAGTCGTGCGTCCACTGCGGATCCGTCGCGTCCTAGGGTGACGACGGTGAGTGTGCCGGTTGCGGCGCTCGCCGATCCCGGCACGGCCGCGAGGGTCGTGACGACGCTGACGGTGGCCACGGCCAGGGCGAGGGGACGTCGCATCAGGGCTCGTCGCATCAGGACTCCAGGAACGAACGCTGAGGGTGGGGCTTCCGATTCGGTGACTGACGTCGTCGTGGGGAGTGCGGGGTCCGGGCTCCGTTGTGACTGCCCGGGGCGTGTTCGATGCCGGCGCTGGGCCGGCCGGGGTCAGGCGATGGCGTAGGCGCGGTAGATCGTGGTGGTCGAGCTGTCGCCGGTGGTGCTGATGGCCGTGGTGCGCAGGGTGACCGCGCCCGAGGCGGGGTTGGGCACCTGGGCGGTCCACTTGGCGCCGGAGCCGGTGACCTTGACGCTGCGCCAGGTCGTGCCCCCGTCGAAGGAAGCCTGCGCAGTGATGCTCTTGAGGTAAGTGGCCACGAGTTTCCCGCCGAGCTGCGTCTGGCGGGAGAGAGACAGAGTCACGGGGGTCGTGCTGCCTGGTGACGCCTCGTTCCACAGGGAGAGACTCTCGGGCGACATGAACACCCCGAAGACCCGGGCCACCTCGCTCTTGGCCGGGTCGGCGTGGAACCGCATGCTCAGGGTCGTGCGGGGCGAGAGCATTCCGCCCGGGTAGGTGACTCTCGGACGGGCGCGGTGGGCATCCACGGTCAGCGTGTACCAGCCGGACGTCGTGAGCGAGTGCGTGAAGAACGACGAGCCGAACGGACCGAACCAGTCGTAGCTGTTCCGGTGCGTCGTTGCGAGAAGCGTGTTTCCATGTCGGAGCGTCACGACGGACTGCGAGTCGTGCAACGTCGGTTGGTGGCCGGCGAATGCCGGGTCGCCGAACATCGCGTCGGTGCTGAAGGAGATCGCCCGTCCGCTCACGTAGGGAAGAGTTGCTCCGGGGCCCCAGGCTGCGGCGTAGAAGGCCTGACCGTAGTTCTTGCCACTGGCATAGGTGCGGTTGACGATGTAGGGGATGTTGCCGAGTGAGCCGTGTTTGCTGTCCACCGTGTATCTCCACGGGCCCGGAGACAGGAACAGCTTCTGCTGGACGGGCGAATCGCCGGCGACGAGGAAATCGCTCAGTCCTGCGGTACATCCGCCGCCGACCCAGGTGAGGTACATGTTGGTGGAGCTGATTCTGGTGGGGCCCCGACGAAGGCTCGCGGTGACGTTCACCAGCCCGCTCCGGCTCACCGTCCGGTTGAAGTTCCTGGGCAGCCCGCTCGCGCCGGCTGTGGCCCAGTACTCTGCGGCTGGCTTCGCGAGGGTCCCTGCGGTCCCTGTGTGCCAGATCAGGAGCGCGCCGAGGGAGAACTCTGTCGCGTCGTTCGGAATCAGGTAGATCTTGTCTGGGTAGCCCCCGGCACTGTACGCAAACGGGCGCGAGTTGACGTCGGCGCATGCGGTGGCATGAATGTACTGGTATCCGGTCGTCGCGGCCGGCGAGAACGCCATCTTCACCAGCAGGCCCTTACGGGCGTCGATCGTCACCTTGGTGTTGCCCGAGACGTTCACCTTGATTCCGGCCAAGGTCTGCGTCAGGTCCTTGGCGGTGTAGATGTTCGTCAGGACGACGTAGGGGCCGTTGGGGAGTGATATCGCCGTTCCCGAGGTGCCGGAGGACTTCACGAGGTTCTGCGCGCCCTCGAAGTGCAGGTCAGTACGCACGACGGATCCGTCACGTCCCAGGGTGGTGACGGTGAGCGTGCCGGTGGCGGCGCTCGCCGATCCCGGCACGGCCGCGAGGGTCGTGACGACGCTGAGGGTGGCCACGGCCAGGGCGAGGGGACGTCGCATCAGGGCTCGTCGCATCAGGACTCCAGGGGCGGGACAGGCGGGGTGGGCGGGATTGGTGGTGCGGCGACTTCGTCGAGCGGGGGGTGTGGGGCGTGGGCTCCGCAGGAGCTGTCCGGGGCAGGGCCTTCGGGCCGGCCGGGGTCAGGAGATGGCGTAGGCGCGGTAGATGGTGGTGGTCGAGCTGTCGCCGGTGGTGCTGGTGACCGTGGTGCGCAGGGTGACTGCTCCGGAGGCGGGGTTGGGGACCTGGGCGGTCCACTTGGTGCCGGAGCCGGTGACCTTGAGGGTGTGCCAGGTCGTGCCGCCGTCGAAGGAGGCCTGCGCGGTGAGGCTCTTGAGGGTGGTGGCCACGAGCTTCGAGCCGGGCGCCGGGACGTACTGGTCTTCACGCGCGAGCGTCAGTGTCACGGGGGTAGTACTGCCGGGCGTTGCCTGGTTCGTCATGTCGAGGTTCCCGCAGGACATCGCCACGGAGAAGAGCCGGGCCACTTCGTTCTTGGTGGGGTCGGCGTGGAAGCGCATGCTGAGAGTTGTGCGGGTGGAGAGCATCCAGGACGGATAGGTAATCTCCGGGCGGGTGTGGTGGGCGTCGACGCTGAGGGAGTACCAGCCGGACGCCGTGAGCGGGTAGGCGAAGAGCGACGGCGAGCTGTCCTCGTAGTCGTTCCCACGGGTCGTCTTGAGGAGTTTGCTGCCCAGCTTCAGTGTGATCACCATCTGGTAGTCGGACATCCTGGGTTGGTGGCCGGCGAACGCGGGGTCGGTGAACATTTCACCGGCGAAGAAGTGCAGGGTTCTGTCGCTCACCAGGGGAAGGTCCGGTCCAGGACCCCACGCGGCGGTGAAGAACGCCTGCCCGTAGCTCTTGCCTGCCGCGTAGGTGCGGGTGATGTCGTAAGGACTGTTGCGGAAGTTGTCATGGTCGTAGCTCTCGACGTGGTACGCCCACGAGCCTGGGGTCAGGTACACCTGTTGCCGGGTCGCCCAGGTGGAGGTGACCTCCTCGTGGAGGTTCTCGGCGCAACCGCCGGCCGGCCTCAATATCAGGTCGTAGTACAAGAAGTTGGTCGGCCCGGTGCGCAGGGTCACCGCGACGGGCGTCAATCCGCTCCGGGCCACTGTCCGCGTGTAGTTCGTGGGTAATCCGGTCGTACCGGTCACGGCGATATACCGCGGAGCCGGCGTGGGGATTTGCTGGTACTCCGGCCTCGTGGCCAGAAGAGTGGCCAGGAAGAACTGCTTGGATGCGTTCGGGATGAGGAAAACCCGGCCTGGCTCGCTCCAAGCAATGGCGGACGGCGCGACGGACTCATCGCCGATACACACAGCGGCATTGAAGTACAGGGACTCGCTGGATTCGGCGGGCGACAGGGCCACCTTCATCGGCAGGCCTGCGCGGGCATCGATCGTCACCTTCGTGGTGCCCGAGACGTTCACCAGGACCCCAGCCAGGGTATCCGTGTTGTCCTTTTCGGTATGGATGTCCGTTGCGATGGCGTAGGAGCCCTTGGGGAAGATCTTCGCCTTGCCGGACGACATCAGGTAGGGGATGTGGCTCGTCGAGCTGGTGACGAAGAACTGCGTGTCCACGGCCGCTCCGTCGCGCCCCAAGGTGATGACGGTGAGCGTGCCGGTGGCCGCGCTCGCCGATCCCGGCACGGCCGCGAGGGTCGTGACGACGCTGACGGTGGCCACGGCCAGGGCGAGAGGACGTCGCATCAGGGCTCGTCGCATCAGGACTCCAGGCATGGGGAGGGAAGGACCGCCGCGTCGGCGACACCGCCGCGCGCGGGTGACGGGCGTGGCGAGGGACTCTCGTTCGCGGAACGCGAGGGAACAGGGGCGTCGCGGGTGGTTCGCCTGCCGGATCTGCCGACACCGGTGTGGGCGGCCGCGAGTACACGATTGCCCCGTCGAACGTCACTCACTCCGCGCTCCCCGTGAATGCGGCTCCCCACCGATTGGGCAAGGCTGGGCGATCGTACTGGACGGCGATCCACCGGTGGGGCAGAAGTCTCTGACCATCCCGTCACCAGAGAAGCGTGTCCAATGTGTCAGTGAACGACGGTAATGTCCGACGTTGACTACTGTGATCGTCGGAAGGACGTCTCTCCATGGATGAGTGTGCGCCTCTGCCGAACGTGGTGCGCTGGCGTCGTTACGGGCACGACCGGCTCTACGTGAACGCTGCGGACGGTGTTCGTCTGGGGTATCGGGATCTGCGGACCGGCGAGGACCGGATCGAGGTAGCTGCGCGTGTCGCCGAGTTTCACGCGGTGATGGCGGCATGGTTGGCCAACGCGGAGGGCGTGATGCCTGTCGCAGGGACGACGTCCACCGAGAATGCCGAGTCCTCGTCAGGGTCGGTGCCCACCGCACCTGCGCGGAACTCGGCGGAGCTGGCGGGGGAGGGGCCTGTGGGTGCACCTCTCCCGGCCGGGGCGGTCAACGCGGTGTCCGCGACGTCCGGGGCGCAGATCGTCGTCGAGGAAGGCTCAGTGGGGCATGGGCCGGCCACCGCAGCGGAGCAACCGGCCTCCGCAGCAGAGCAACCGGCAGCTACGGCGGAACCGCCGATCGGGGAGGGGACCGGAACCGGCAGTCCGGGCGGCTTTGTGCCAAGGACTCAGCCTCTCCCACCTGGCGCCCCGCGGGGTTCCGGTTCGCGGTCATCGCTCGGACGGAACGACATGTCCGGGGAGGATCTCGCCCAGCGTTCGGCGGGGTCGATGGCACGTGAACAGGCTTCGTCGCTGCGGAAGGCGGCGCCGGTACGCACCTTCCTCGCCCGCATGGTGGGGCTGCACACCGAGGAACGGGCCTGGCGGATCGGCGCGGTGGGGGAGGAAAAGGTCGCCGCCCAACTGGCGAAGTGCGCCCGCAAGGATCCCCGGTGGACCTTCCTGCACGCGATCCCGGTGGGTGAACGCGGCAGCGACATCGACCATGTGGTGATCGGTCCCGGCGGCGTGTTCACCCTCAACGCGAAGCATCACCCGGGGGCGAAGATCTGGATCGGCGGCGACACCCTGATGATCAACGGTCAGCGCCAGCCGTACATCCGCAACAGCAGATACGAGGCCGAACGCGCCGGTCGCCTGCTCTCCGCGGGGTGCGGTTTCCACGTACCCGTACTGGGGATGGTCGTGCCGGTCGGGGTGGACGAGATCGTCGTGAAGACCCCACCGCGAGACGTACGCGTGGTGCCCCGGGAGGCGCTCGTCGCCTGGCTCCGTTCGCGGCCCGAGGTGCTGGACGAGAGGCGCGCTGGGGCGGTCTTCGAGGCGGCGCGACGCTCGACGACCTGGCGGACGGCACGCTGACCAGTGCCGGCGAGGCCGTCGAGGTCAGGCGGTGTCCGCGGTCGCTTGTGCAGGGCTCGGGCGCGCGACCACGACCAGCGGCAGGGTGTCGGGCGCCCGCCACTCGTCGTCGCCCTCTCCCAGATACTCGAGATGGACGTGTCGGGGAACAGCGCTGTCCGACTCCACTCCCGCTACCTCGTCGGGCTCCAGGGCAGCCCAGAAGATCGGCAGGGTCCGGTCGTCCCCTTCGATGAGCAGTCGGCGTGAGCGCTCGTCGAAGGTGATCCGGAGCGGCCCAGGTCGCCCGACCTGTTCAAGGATCACGGTCCCATTGCCGTCGCCGGACACCTCTGCGGTTACCGGCGTCCTGGCTTCGACACTGAGGCGGCTGCGGAGCCGGTGCAGATCCTCACCGGAGCCTGCCAGTTCGGCCTCGGAGCCCCAGAACCGGAACCGCACGCCGGCGGTCGAGAACGTGGCATCCACTCCGGCAGGTTCTCCGAGCAGCGGGTCCGGCGGCAAATCAGGGCCTCCGGCGGATCAGCCGGTAGCGGGGTCGATGTCAGGGCACAGACACGCCGCATGACTGGATAGCTATGGATTGTGCGATTCGGTCAACGAAGGCTCGGGGAGACCCGTAGGGTCAACGATCGAGGTCTCCCCTGCCCATGTGGCGAACGAAGAGGACTGGGGAGGGCTCGCTACTTGTGCAATGCCTGCAATGACCGGAAATGCCTGGACATAATGGACGCTTGGTCGCAAGGGGACCTTGATTCGCAATCCGGGGGTCGGGTCGTGTAGCTTAGCGTGATCGTTACGCTACTTGGGTGACGGGACTCAGCCCTCGGGCTCGGGGTGCCGAGCCAAGGACGGTCCGTAACTTCCATATCCCTCTTCAAGAAGGTACCCGTGGGCCCGTACGCCAGCGCCGAGGATCTGACCGCACTGCCAGCCGCTGCCGGCGGAGAAGGGGGCAACCGGCGACGTCGGGGCGGCGAAGGCGGCAACCTGTGTTGGCGTGGTGGCGAAGGCGGCAACTGAGCCGATCTGCCCGGTGGGTCCCTCGGTCGAGTACCGCGCGCCTCGGCCGGCAGGTGCGCTGACGGTCACGGCGAGGGTGCGCGGTGGCGATCCGCGACGCGGAGGAAATCCGTCCCAACCGGTTGCGGGGACCGGAAATTTCCCCGGCGTTCTCAGTGGAGTCCGCCGGGTATCGCCAGGTCCCAGACATAGCGAGTCCCGGACGGTCGCTTCTCCCGCCAGTGAATTTCGTGGGATCCACTGTCCTGTGTGACCAGTCCGCGACCACCGCGTTCGCGGACCGTGGGGACTGCGCTTCTGGTGGGGAAGATGAAATGCATCGACAGGCGTGTGTAGGTAGATTCGTTCGAGTTCCCCAGGGGTGTCCTCGCGTCCCAGGCCAGCCAGTCGATCCCGTCTCTCCGTAGTGGCGCCCACAGGCCTGTCGGGCGGTATCTGAGCGTCCAGGCGAACGTGTTCGCGACCGGCGGCTCGAAGAGGACCAGGATCCGCACGGTGTTCCCGCTCTCGAAGAGTGGAAGCACGGTCAGGTTGGCCGTCTCCCCGTTCTCGACCTTGACCTGCAGGTCCAGGTCCTCGTAGGAGAGCCATCGACCCACGTCCCGTGGGGAGAGCGGCCGCATGGAGCGGTAGGGCAGGAACGGGGTCGGGGTGGTCACGTGCCGTTCGATGACCTCGTCCCCTTCGTCGTCTTCTCCCACGAGGACCGTGACCTCGAGTTCCTCGTCGTATAAAAGGCTCTGGCGGTCGATCAGGCGGGTGACTGCGCCGACGTATTTCTGATGGCGATTTCTCGAGGCCTGAAGTTCGGCCTTGAGCTGCCTCACCTGTTCGTTGGTTTCGTGCCTTCTGCGGACCATCAGAGTGCGGTATGACCGGCCTGCCGCATACATCAGGCCGGTGGCGGCGATCGCCATCATGATCAAGCCTCCGGTATTGCCCAGCAGGAGGATTCCCGCGGTGCCGGAGGCTATGGCGATGAGGAAGGAAATCAAAGTCGTCACGTCGCGAATCAGGCTCAGGACACCCACGGAAGCATGCTTCGACAAGGGCGATCACCCACCCGTCCTGACTCGGCGCTGCATGATCCTGGCCGGGCTGCGGACCTCACGAGCCACCGTGATCATAACGTCCCATACGGGCCTTATGGAAGGATCGCCCGATCCTACGACACCTGTCAGGTTGCCGGGTAGCACTCCGCATGGGACTCGGAAGTGCGACCTTCGTCCCCCGAGACGGCTGCCCTACCCCGCCGGGTGCGTCGGGTTGGTCGTTCGTCGATGATGTCTCCTATATAACGGTATGTGCGGCCGTCGCTCTCCTGCGTGGTCTCTGTGGAGATGCCCGGCCACTGCCGCGCCGGGGCAGTCGGTGGATGTAACTCTCCGGCGCTCCCCAATAACCGTGCGAATAGGTTGGCCGTTATCTCTTCGTTACCTCTAGCCGGATGCCCCCGGTGGTGACTACGGTCCTGAGCCGTGGCGTTCCCGGGATGACCCGGGGTCCGACATGCGAAGCCTGACCTGGCGGTCCGCGGCCCGGTCCGTCCGGCGGTGTTCGACATGGCCCCGGGGCCGGGACGCCGTGGTACGTGCCAGGCGGAGACGAGGAGCCACCATGCGAGCACGACACAGCACAGATGCAGCATCCTCGCCGGGACGCCCCACGATGTGGGGAGGGTTCGGCGTCCTGCTGATCTTTCTGGTGGGCGTGGCCATGGTCGTGGCCGGGATGACCGGATACCGGGGCCTGACCTCCGGGCACGCCTCCGCAGATGGATCGACAGCCACTCCGGACACGGAACTCGTCTCTCAGGCGACCACCTGGCTCGCCGAGACCAGGACCCCGGCGTCCGACTCCGGCACCGTCGCGACCGCGCGGTCCGCCGCGACGGCGGGCTCGACCGCGGCCCATGGCGCGACGAGCGACGTGCGCTCCGCCCGCGTGGCCTCCACCCCTGCGGAGGTGGCGGCGGTACGCGGCTACTGGACGTCGAAGCGCATGGCCACCGCCGTCTCGGCGGACACCCTGATCTCCGGCAGCGCCCGGAGCGGTGCGCAGCACCGGACGGTCGCCGCCGGCCAGCCGTACCTGGTGCCTGCGAGCGTGCCGTGGACCCGTCACCGTTGCTACCCGGCCTCCTCGACGATCCTCGGTGTCATCCGCGACCTCCGGTCCGGCGGGCGGAACGCTCTCGCCTCGGAGCTGGTGGCGTCCCTCTGCCGTCACCGCCCGCCGTCGGGATCGACGACCACCCGCACGAGCGCGCCCCGGACGACGCCCGCCACGTCGACGTCCGCCACCACGGTTCCGTCGACGACGTCCTCGACCCGGACCACGACGGTCACGACGACCACGAGCTCGACGTTCCCGGCGACCACGTCGCGTCCCGTGATCACGACGACCACCTCGCGACCAGTGCTGACGACGACCACGAGTCGTCCGGTGCCCACCACGACGCGCACGACCACCACCACGACACGCACGACCACCACCGGCGCGGCGGACACGACGGTCAACGGGGGCGGTCGCTGGTCCTCGGGCGGCCAGGTCGTCCGCACCACGGGAAAGGTCTTCTTCACCCTGGCCGGGGTCAACTACGTCTGTTCGGGCAGCGCCGTGAGCAGCGGGGACGCCTCGACGGTGATGACCGCGGGCCACTGCGTCTACGGCTCCAGTGCCTTCGCCACCAATTGGGTGTTCGTGCCGGGGTACACCAACGGTTCCCGGCCCTACGGCTCGTTCGTCGCGACCCACCTGGCCACGACGGCCCAGTGGCAGGCGAGCGAGGACCTGAACTACGACGTGGCCTTCGCGAACGTCGGGACGAACTCGTCCGGTCAGACGCTGGGTGCGGCGGTCGGCGGGCAGGGCATCGAGTTCAACACCGCCCGGCAGCAGGAGATGTACTCGTTCGGCTATCCCCAGGCCAGCCCCTACGACGGGACCTCTCTGATCAGCTGTGCCGGACGGGCCGTCAACGACACCGTGGGGCATTCCTCGGACGTCGGACTCACCTGCAACATGACGGGCGGCTCCAGCGGCGGTCCGTGGTTCGTGGGCTTCGACCGCAGCACCGGCGTGGGAGACCTGAACTCGCTCAACAGCTTCAAGTACGGCAGCAACGGCGCGGTCATGTGGGGTCCCTACCTCGGCGACGTCGCGCTGAAGCTCTTCCAGTCGGTCTCCGGCACCACAGGAGCCTGATCCGAGACGGCGGTTCCCGCCCTGACCACGCGGCCCGGGCATCGTCGTGGATCAGCCCTGCGGGGCGAAACGGCTCTGGCGTCGTCCTCAGCGGCGACCCGGGCCGTTTCGCCCCGCAGGCTCTGTCCGCGGGCAGGCGGCGGGTGGCCGTTCCTCGCGGTGGTTCCGCCCTCGTGGTCTCGTGTCGTTCCCCGGTCCGGACACGTTCCGGGCCGGGACGGCGTGGATCCGGCCGGCGCCCTTGCTGCCGACCGGATCCACGCAGGGGACTCCGCAGGGACCCCTGATTACGTGGCGGGCAGGAAGCGGATGAGTCGCCCGTCAGCGGTGAGGGTGTAGAGCGCCCCGCCTCCGGCGACGGGGGTCACGGCGTTGTTCAGCGCGGTCGGCACCGGATTCCCGCGGGTCCAGCGCTTCGTGCTGGGGTTCCAGATCGCCAGGACGTCCGAGGTGGTGTGGGAGCCGCCGGTGCGGTCGGCCGTGGTCCCCGACGGGTCGAGAGTGATCAATCGGGTCCCTGTCCAGATCAGGTTCTCGTGGTACGCCGCGAGCGGGTCGGCGGGCAATCTGGTGAGGCGGGCGCGTTGCGGGTCGAGCTCCTGCACGGGCTTCGGTTGCGGTGCCGGGCAGGGCGCCATGGTGCACAGGTAGCTGCCGGAGATGAGGTAAGCCCTGTTGCCGGCGACCGCCGTCGTGTCCGGGAAGGTCCCCCGTTCGCTCGGCGTCGCCTTCACGGTGCGCTCGCTCCAGGCCGGTCGGTCGCCCGGGGACAGGTTCCAGACCCGCACCGAGGACGTGGCCAGGGTGCTGCCGTCGGACTCCCGTTGCTGATGCAGGCTCCCTGCCCAGAGCCACACCGTGTCCTGCACGGTGAGCACGCGCAGCCCCTGAAGTCCGTAGCCGTCGCCCCCGTCCCGGGGAGGATCGATCCGGGTCCAGGTGAGAGTGCGCAGGTCGAGGCGTGCCGCCTGGATCTGCCCCTGGATCGGCGCCGAGGCGGTCAGGGCTGTTCCGGGTCCCAGGACCGGCTGCGCGACCACTGCGACGAGCACCTGGTCGTCTCCTGCGGGTGTGACGACCTGGTTCCCGTCGGGCAGCGGCGTGTCGATCACGGTCCACGTGCCCGTGGCGGGGTCGAGCGCTCCCACATGGCTGCTCGACCCGGTCGATCGGGCGTCGTTCGTCGCCGTGCTGACCGTCCCCGAGCCGTTCCCCTCCGAGGAATCGGGCGCGTCCAGCACGATCAGGTGGTGGCCCGTCCAGCCGGCATAGGCGAGGTCCGCACCCACCGTGCCGGGGATGGGGGCCAGTTCCCGCCAGGTGTTGTGGGCCGGGTCGTAGGCGGCGACGGCCCTGGTCGGGACTCCGCGGTGGGTCCCGCCCACCGCCAGGAGCTCGGTGCCGTCCCAGACCAGAGTGGGGTCGAGCGTGAGTGGTCCCGGCCGGGTCGCCAGCACGGACCATCCAGGAGCGCCGAGCACCGCAGGGCTGGTCGGTCCGGGGGCGACCGACGATCCCTTGGTGGCCGGACCCGGTCGCGTGGACTGGTTCCTGGTGGCCGAGAGCGCCGGATGCGTGGGCGTCGAGCCACCGCCCAGCACGGTGAGCGCACCGATCACCAACGCAGCCACGGATGCGGCCGCCGCTGCGGGGAACACCCAGCGCGGTCCCGTGGCCCTCCGATGGGGAGGTGTGCTGCCGCCTGCCCCGTCGGGCGAGCGGAGCGGCGACCGCACGGGGTGACCGGCCTCGTGTGGGTCCTGGGGGTCGCCGATCTCCCGCGGGTCCTGGGGGTCACCGATCTCGTGCGGGTCCTGCGGTCCGGCGACGGACGTGTCCCGTGCGCTGGCCGGGGTGCGTGCGAGCATCGCGCCGTCCACCTGCGATTGCCAGCGGGCGGCGTCCGCCTGCAGACGTTCCTCGATCGTGCTCATTCCGGATCCCCTCCCAACCTGGCTCGAAGTGCCTTGCGGGCGTCGTGCAGGGTGGACTTGACCGTGCCGGGACGGCAGCCCATGAGCGTGGCGGCCTCCTCGACCGTCACGCCGACGTAGTAGACGAGACAGACGGCCTGGCGCTGACGCAGCGGGAGCATGCTCACCGCGCGCCGGAGGTCCAGGTCCTGTTCGAGGTGGTCCTCGGCGCCCGCATCGGGTTCGGGCAGGAGCACCCACGGGTCGCGACGTCCTGCGAACCGGCTGAGCTGCCCGGGCAGAGGCCGCGAGCGGGTGCGGGCGTACCGGGCCCGGTCAGCCGTCAGGGCGAGCAGCCAGGTGCGGGGTGTTCCCCGGGCGGGATCGAACCGGTGCCACTTCCGCCAGGCGTGCACGAGTGCGTCCTGGGCGATGTCCTGCGGATCGCATCCCGGAGCCAGTTGCGTGGCGAGCCGGCGCATCACCACCAGATGTGGTGCCGCCCAGTCGTCGAACGCATGGTCCGCGCGCTCGTGCGACTCGGCGTTCTCCTGCTGCTGCACTGTTCTCACGCCCGTATACGTCTCGCACCCGCGGCTTCGGTTGGGTCGGTTCTGTGACTTCCTTGGCTGGAGCCTGGCAGCCGTGGCCGGCCGCGCCCACGACCCACGCGGGGAGGGCGTCCGGCTCGTTCCGTCGGAGGTGTCGGGACCCACCCGGTCCGGCACGGTGACGGGAGACCGGACTCCCGCACCCCGCCGGACCGGGCCGTCAGCGGACCGTGGTCAATGGACCGGGCGGTCAACGGACGGTGCCGCGCAGGGTGTAGCGGACCACGCGCACCCCCCAATGGGGTGAGGTCTGCAATTCGTACAGGTGGCCGTCCTCGCCGAGTCGTACTGCCGTGACGCACTCGCCGGAGCAGGCGAACGGATCCAGAGCCACCTGTCCGATCAACCGGCCCGTGGGCGAGAGATCGATCACGCGGGTCAGGGATCGGGTCCGGCCGCTGACCGTGGTGCAGGAACTCAGGATGACGACGAGGTCCCCGGTGCTGGGCACCAGCGTCATCGGGGTCGCGAACCCGGACGGTACGGCGCAGCGCACCGTCGCGTCGAGGATCGCGCGCCCGCTGCTCGAGGCGATCGTGAAACGTGTGCTGGACCGGACGCGGACGGATCGCCCCCCGGACAACGGTTGCGCCGTCCGGGCGAGGCGTTGCTGCCGCGCGGCGGACAGCGGCCGCAGGTGGATGTCCGTCACGGGGCGCCAGACGCCGTCCAGGTCGACCAGCCACGGCCGACCCCCGGGTCCGATCCGCAGGAGATCGGTGTTGGACCATCGCCCGGTGGGTGCGCTCCACAGGAACCGACCGGTTGCGCTGAACGCGTCCACCGCCCCGCGGGGTTCGTGCCCGGCGACGTAGGTGTTCACGTACAGCACGCCCCGGCGGCCTACGGCGATGTCCAGAGGCACACTGGGTGTCCGGAGCACTCGGCAGATCCCGCCGCCCTGGGCCGGGCACCGTGTGCAGACACGGGCCGCGTGGCTCGGACACCACTCGACGACCTGATCGTTCACCGGGTCGTTGACCCACACCTGGCCGTCGGCGCCGACGTCGAACGAACCAGGGCTGTCCGGAATGCCCTCCCTCGCCGGTCCGAAGGTGAGGATGCGCGCCGAGGCCGCGGAACCCGCTGCGGCCACCGTGCGCAGAGGTGCGGAAAGTCGCCAGCTCGGGAGGTGACGCAGGTCGATGTTGACGCGCAGCGGACCCGCCCGCCGTGCCGCCGGTGCCCCTGTCGTGGGACCCGTCGTGCCGGTCCTGACCGGAGCGACGACGGCCCCGCCGGTGGTCGGAGTTCGCGTGTTGCGTCCCGACCGGGCACCGGTCGTCGACGTCGTGGCGGTGGGCGTCGCGATCTCTGAGAAGGCGGTGGTGGACGACGTGCCCGGGGCCCCCGGCGTGGGGGTGAGCGCCCGCAGCCCGACCGCGGACGGCGTCGGGGACGACGAGGTGCCCGCACTGCCGCAGCCGGTGAGCAGGGCGACCAGCACCACCACGGGTGAGAGGTGCCGCAGGGAGGCCGCGAGGGACGGCGTCCGCCGGATGCGCTCGGCAGGCAGGGTGCCCCGGCACCGGTTCGCCCGGTTCGGGTTCGTTCGGATCACAGCTCCTCCTGGGGTTCGGCGACCCGGCGGATCTCGGCGTCGGGTCGGGCGAGATCGACTTCCGTCCGTATACGTCCAGGGGCGTCCGGCGGTTGTCCAGGCCCGGCGCGTCGTCCCGAAAATGCGGTGCCGAGCTGTCTGCTGCGCTGGATAGCCTGACGACGTCGCCTGGGTGAACCGATTCGGCCACCCGGGCTTGAGGCCAGGGGAGGAACCACCCGTGATCCGGGTAGAAGGCTTGACCAAGGAATTCGTGCGCCCGAAGCGGAGCAGCGGCCGGTTCGCACTGCTCCGGTCCCTCGTCACGCGTGAGGTGGAGCGGACGACGGCGGTGGACGACGTGTCCTTCTCCGTCGACCGAGGTGAGATGGTCGGTTACCTCGGGCCCAACGGGGCCGGCAAGAGCACCACCATCAAGATCATGACCGGCATCCTCGTGCCCACCGCGGGCACGGTGCGGGTCGGCGGGATCGTTCCCTGGCGTGATCGCCAACGCAATGCGCTGCAGATCGGGGCGGTGTTCGGCCAGCGCACGCAGCTCTGGTGGGATCTGCCCCTGCGGGACTCGCTCGACCTGATCGCGACCCTCTACCGCATGACGCCGGAGGACTACCGGCGCCAGCTCGACCGGTTCGTGGACCTGCTGGACATGGCTGAGTTCCTCGACCGGCCGGTCCGGCAGCTCAGCCTGGGCCAGCGCATGCGGGGTGACCTCGCGGCGGCGATGATCTACCAGCCACGGATCCTGTACCTCGACGAGCCGACGATCGGCCTGGACGTGGTCGCGAAGGCGACGATGCGGGAGTTCATCGCCGAGGTGAACCGCGAGCACGGCACCACGGTGGTGTTGACCACGCACGATCTGGCCGATGTCGAGCGCCTGTGCTCCCGGGTGATCCTCATCGACCACGGGCGGGTCCTGTACGACGGCGGGGTCGCCGAGCTCAAGAGCCGCTTCGCACCCCACCGCACCCTGGTCGTGCGGATCGCCGAGGACGACGCCGGCGCGGCCCCGATCACCGCCGCGGCGGCGGCCGCCCTGGGCGCCGAACTGGTCGAGGGCGACGAGGCGACACCCGACACGGTGCGCCTGCGCTTCGAGGGCGGCCGCACCGCAGCCTCGGACCTCATCGCCCGGCTCGCCGCGGGGCATGCCGTGGCCGACGTGTCCATCGTCGAACCGGATCTGGAAGGCGTGGTCCGGCGGATCTACGGCGGGCTGGAGATGCTGGCATGACCGGCGCGAGCACCGTGCCGGTGGGCCGACCCGACGTGGACGGCACGGACGAGCAGGAGGTGATCCCGACGTCGTCCGGGGCATGGCCGACGGCCGACCCGATCGGGTCGCAGCTTCCCTGGTGGCGCCAGCTCCGCTCGCTCCGCAAGGTCGCCAGCACGCGGGCCGCGGTGTTCCTCTCCTACCGGAACACGATGTTGCTGCTGCTGGGCGTGTCCGTGGTGCGGATCTTCATGCTGAAGAAGGTCTGGCAGGCGTTGTACGCGGCCCGTCCCGGCGCGTTGGCGATCCCGCTCGGGGACCTCCTGGTCTACCTGACCCTGGCCAACCTGATCGCCTGGTCCTTCCCGACACACACGGTCACGCGGTACCTGCGCGATCGCATCCGCGAGGGTTCGGTCGTCTTCGACGTCGTGCGTCCGGTGGGCTTCCTGCCCCAGATGGTCGCCCAGCTGGTCGGGTCGTTGCAGGGGTCGATGCTGATCATCGGGCTGTCGTTGCCGCTGGTCGCCTTCGCCGGGAGCCTGGCCCTGCCGGCCGGCGCCCAGGCCGCGGGTCTGTTCCCGTTGTCCCTGGTACTCGCCTATGCGATCGCGGGCCTGCTCGCGCTGCTCCTGGCGATGGTCGCGTTCTGGACCGTCGAGGTGAACGGCATGGTCATGCTCTACGTGCTCGTGTCGAGCTTCCTGTCCGGTGCGCTGGTGCCGGTGCGGGTGTTCCCGGCGGGGCTGCGCGCGGTGCTGGACTGGCTGCCGTTCCCGGCCACCACCTATGTGCCGGCGGGTATCTACGTGGGCAGCATCCGGGGGCACGCGGCCTGGCAGGGCATCGGCGTCCAGGCGCTCTGGGTGCTGGTGCTCGCCGGGCTGGCCGCGCTCGTCTGGCGGCGGGCGATCCACCGGCTCGTCGTGCAGGGAGGGTGAGGGACGTGTCGGAGCAGGCGCCCGATCGCCCGGGGTTCCTCGACAGCGTCCGCGTGACCTGGGCGCTCACGCGGGCGGCCCTGCGAGGCGCCGCGCAGTACCGCCTGAACTTCGTGATGCTCGCGCTGATGGGCATCGCCTACCAGGGCAGCGGGTTCGCCTTCATCGCGGTCGTGCTCAGTCGCTACCCGAGTATCGGCGGCTGGACGTTCTCCGAGATCGCGGTGCTCTACTCGTTGCGACTGGTGGCGCACGCCGTCTACCTCGTGCCGTTGCAGATGCTCGACGAGCTCGACGACCTGGTGCGCAACGGCACCTTCGACCGGTTCCTGGTGCGTCCGTTGAACCCGTTCCTGCAGGTGCTCACGCAGCGGTTCAGCGTCAACTCCGTGGGGGACACCCTGACGGCGATCGGCGTGCTCGCCTACGCGAGCTCGATCGCCCACCTGCACTGGACGCCGCTGCACGTGCTCTAC
Source organism: uncultured Kineosporiaceae bacterium (assembly GCA_964583765.1). GTDB lineage: Bacteria > Actinomycetota > Actinomycetes > Actinomycetales > Kineosporiaceae > CAZOWW01. Next base: position 13,823 of record CAZOWW010000055.1, on the reverse strand, counting down.
GCGATGGCCGCGGTGCTGGGCGGCGCCCTGATCGAGGGCGGCCTCGCGGTGGCGATCTCCGCGATGAGCTTCCGCTTCGTCGAGGTCTGGCCCGCGCGGTACCTGGCGGACAACATCCTGCTGAACTTCGGCTCCTACCCGCTGACGGTCTTCGGCGTGCTCACCCAGTGGGCGATGACCTGGGTCCTCCCGGTCGCGTTCATCGCCTGGGTCCCCGCCGCAGTCATCCTGAACCACACGAACGGGCTCGGGGTCTCGCCCACCGTGGCCTGGCTGGCGCCCGCGGTGGGCCTTGTCTGGTTCTGGCTCGGCTACCTGATCTGGAACCGGCAGCTGCGGAGGTACACCAGCGCCGGGAGCTGAGCCTCCGCAACAGCTGAAGGATCGCTGACGTACCCTCGCCCCGGTACCCGCCCGCCGTCACGGAGAGCAACTCGATCCGGAGGGGCCGGTGGGGTGGGTACCCGAAGAGGTGCAGGTGGAGATTGCACATTCCGAGCGAACCGTCCCAAATTGCATCACTGAAGGTTCAGTTTCAGTCGCTTAGGGTAATCCCACTTGACGATTTGAGATTCGCACGTGAGGGTGTGCGCACTCGGTGGACCTCCTCTCCACCGACCTGATTCCTCCATCCCCCGAAGGATCCGTCATGCAACGGCGCGGCGCACTGCTCTTCGCGGGCCTGATCGGTCTGCCTCTCCTCAGTTCCATCCCCTCCCCAGCCCAGGCGGCGGCCGCCTGCAGCGTCCAGTACTCGGTCACGAGTCAGTGGCAGGGCGGGTTCCAGGGATCCCTTGCGATCAAGAACACGGGTGACGCCATCGGCACCTGGTCCCTGGCGTTCACCTTCCCGAACGGCCAGACGGTCACCCAGGGCTGGGGTGGCGTCTTCACCCTGGGCGCCTCGGCGGTGACGGTGAAGAACGAGAGCTACAACGGGTCCCTGGCCACGGGGGCCAGCGCGACGGCCGGCTTCATCGGCACCTGGACGGGCAGCAACTCCGCCCCGACCTCGTTCGCGCTCAACGGGGTGACCTGTGGTGGTTCGGTTCCCACGGTGAGCCTCTCCACGACCACGACGCGCTCGACGTCGTCCACCACGACGACGCGCCCGGTGACCACGACGACCACGACGACCACCAAGCCGGTCACCACGACCACCACGACCAAGCCCGTCACCACGACCACCACGACGAGCGCCTCGTCCAGCGGCACGCCGCTCGCGATCAACGGGCAGCTCCACGTCTGCGGCGTCAACCTGTGCAACCAGTACAACAAGCCGATCCAGTTGCGCGGCATGAGCACCCACGGGCTGCAGTGGTTCTACCAGTGCTACAACAGCGCCTCGATGGATGCCCTGGCCTACGACTGGAAGGCCGACGTCCTGCGCATCGCGATGTACGTGAACGAGAACGGCTACGTGACCGACCCCTCCGGCTTCACCGCCAAGGTCAACAACCTCGTCGACATGGCGGAGGCCCGGGGGATGTACGCGATCATCGACTTCCACATCCTGACCCCCGGTGACCCGAGCGCCAACCTCTCCAACGCGAAGACGTTCTTCGCCTCGGTCTCCGCGCGCAACGCCGCCAAGAAGAACGTGATCTACGAGATCGCGAACGAGCCCAACGGTGTCAGCTGGTCGACCATCAAGTCCTACGCCGAGACCGTCATCCCGATCATCCGCGCCAACGACCCGGACGGCGTCGTGATCGTGGGCACGCGCGGCTGGTCGTCCCTCGGCGTCTCGGACGGCTCGAGCTCCTCGGAGATCATCGCCAACCCGGTGAACGCGACGAACATCATGTACACGTTCCACTTCTATGCCGCCTCGCACGGCGACAACTACCGCTCGGCGTTGAGCGCCGCGGCGGCCAAGCTCCCGATCTTCGTGACCGAGTTCGGCACGGTGAGCGCCTCCGGCGGCGGCTCGATGGACACCGCCAGCAGTACCACCTGGCTGAACCTCCTCGACTCGCTGAAGATCGGCTACGCGAACTGGACCTACTCCGACGCGGGCGAGAGCAGCGCGGCGTTCAAGTCGGGCACCTGCTCCGGCTCCACCTACGCCGGAACCAGCGTGCTCACCGATTCGGGCGCGTTCGTCCGCAGCCGCATCATGACCGCGGACAACTTCCCGACCAGCTGAGGTCCGCTCACTATTCGGAGGGGTCCCGCCGGTGGCGGGGCCCCTCCGTCGTCCTCAGCCGCAGCTGGGTGGTGGCGCGCCCGGTGCCTGCCGGCTCTCCGGTGGTGCTCGGTGCGGGTGGTGCGCCGGGTGTCTACCGCCTGTTCGGTGGTGCGCGGGTGGTCAGCGCCTGGCCGGCGCGGTCGCCTGACGCACCGAGGCCGGATCCGCCCGGATCTCGTAGCGCACGAGCATGCGTTCCTGCCCGTCCACCTCGCCCGCGTAGCGGTCGCAGAGGCGCATGCCCGCCTTCTCCATCACGCGGCGGCTGGCCACGTGGTCCTCGGGGGTCTCCGCGGTGATCCGGCGCACCGGGGTCTGGGTGAGCAGGTGCCAGACCAACGTGGTCAGGGCATCCGTGGCGTAGCCGTGGCCCCAGGAGGGCTCCACCACCGAGTAGCCGACCTGGCCGGAGCCGTGGACCGGATCGATGGTGCAGCCGATCTCGCCGACGATCGCGTGGTCACGCTTGCGCACCATGAAGAACGGGCCGCCGATGCCCGGGCCCCCCTGATCGACCACCAGCCGCATCACCTCGAGCGAGAACCGTGAGGGATAGCCCGGCGCGAAGATGATCCGGCTGGGCAGCCTCCCGGCCAGGATCGCCGCCGCGGTGGCGGACTCGATGGCACGCAGGCGGAGCATGATCGCGTCGATTTCGAGCACGGCCCAGGATGTCATCCGAGCGTGGCGCCGGGCCCCCGCAACTCCGTGATCCAGTTCTCCCGTACGGTCGGGAGAATCCTCGCGATCTCGACCCCCGATCGGTCACGATGGTGGTAATTTGCCCCGATCTCTTCAATCCCATCAAGCACGCATACGGGATGTAACGGCTTCGACGTCGTCCGTGGACGCGTGGCCGGCGGTGGGTGTTGCCCATGGTCGGACGATCCGTGTCCACGCAGGCGCGGTGTCCCTGGTCGTCGCAGACCCCGCGGCAGCCTGCGGAGGTGGACGTGACGTCGGTGAGCCGGGAGAGCGGGACCGCCCAGATCGTGCCGGGAGCATCGTCGTCCGCGGGAGGTCCAGGTCCGGTGAGGCGACCACGGCCCGCACGCCACCCCGTCGGGACCTTCCTCGCGCCGGTCTGCCTCACGATCCTGGCACTGGGCTGTGCCGCGTGCGCCCCCTTCGACTCCGGTGCCGCATCGCGACACCCCGGAGTGACGGCACCGGGCGCGGCCGGTGGCGCGGCTCGATTGCCGGTGGCCGGTTCGTTCCTCTACCAGGGGCTCGACCCCCGGGCCGGCGACCAGACCGTGCTGCTACGGGTGGCGGTCCACGCGGTGCGGCGCACCGGCGAGGGCACGGTCCTCGACTGGTCGCTGACCCCGCTGGCCGAGGCCGGACACACCCGGGGGGAGGAGATCTGGCTCGGGCGGACCCACGATCTCGACTCCCCGGACACGGGCGAGGCCGTGGCGCTGGTCGACACCGCGAGGGGTGCCGTGTACCGGCCGCTCGTCGCGGCGGGGGGCGGGACACCACGCGTCCTGGCCCGTGGAACGGTCGGCTCGGCCGGTCTGCGGCTCGGCCGGACCTCCCTGCTGCAGGTGGCGTTCGGTCCGCTCCCCGCGGACCTGGACACGGTGGAGGTCGCCTTCAACGGCGGCTACACCGTGCCGGAGGTGCCCGTGACCGCCCAGGGCCAGGTACCCAGCGGATCAGCGGTGCCGGAGCTCACCACCGTCCCCGCGACGGCGCGGCCGGTGGCCACGACCGCGCCCTTCCGCTACCCGGCGTCCACGGGGGGCGGCGTCGCCGCACGCGGGCAGCGCATGACGATCTCCGTGGAGCGCGTGATCGTCACCGCCGGCGGGACGACGCTGTGGTGGACCGTCCATGCCCTCGACCGCGGTGCCGGTCTGGGTTCCGGTGGCTCGCCGGTCGCCGACTCCCGGTTGCACCCCCTCGGGACCGGCCTGGGCAGCTGGGTCGCCGACGGTCCCGCCCTGGTGCCGGTTCTCCGGCAGAACATCGGTGACACGTCGATTCCCCCGTTGCGGGCCTCGTACACGACTCTCGCCGCGCACACCGCCGGGCCGAGCGGTGAGCACTGGCAGGAGTGCCTGTGCGCCTCCTTCCGGACACGCGGTGCCGTGCTCCTGGCGCCTGGCGACAGCCTGGGACTGGCGACCACCTACCCGGCGCTCCCCGAGGACACCCAGTCCGTCTCGGTGACCTTCCCCGACAGCGGGCTGCCCGCACTGGCGGACCTGCGGACCGGGGCGCCCGAGGCCGGTACCTCAGGGCCGCCCGTGTCCTGGCCGATCGGTACCTGGCACCTCGACTCCGGGCAGGGAGCGGCTCCGTTCGAGGTGGGGCAGTGGCCGACGCCCGTCCCCGACAAGGAGAGCTTCGCGCTCTTCACGGCGCCTTCGCCCGACGACCTGCTCCTCGACGAGGGAATGTCCCCGGTGCACAGCCAGAGCAACGGAACCCGCACGACGATCACTCTGGACTCGGATTCCCTTTTCGTGCCGGGCACGGCGGTGCTCCGTCCCGCCGCGCGGGTCCAGGTGCGTCAGGTGGCCGCGCGCATGGGGCTCGTCGTCGCATCGGGGTCGTCGGTGACCGTGACCGGCTACCAGTCCGCGGACGGCCAGGGCACGCCGGACGACCAGCGAGATCTCTCCGACGCCCGGGCACGGGCGGTGCAGGGCGACCTGCTCGGAGGGGTGCATGTCGGGGTCCACTGGATCGTCGAGGGACGCGGCCCGGCGGACCCGCTCGTCCCCGAGGACTCTCCGGGGCACCGTGCCCTCAACGATCGGGTCACCGTGCGCTTCCAACGGTGAGGGCCTGTGGCACGGACACCGGCCCGTCGGCCGGGAGCACCAGTTCTCCGGGCGGGGAACCGGTGCCGTCCGGAGACCCGGTGCCCTCAGAAGGATCGGTTCCGAGCGGGACCTCGTCGAGCTGCGGGACCTCGTCGAGCGGGGAGAACTCGGCGTGGGCCACCCGCGTGCCGGTCACCGTGCTCGGCAGGGCGTCGGCATTCGCCGGCTCCGCGGGCGTGGCCGGGGCAGCGTCGTCCTGCACGATGTAGCGGCGGCTGCGGGTGCGTCCCGGCCGGTTGTCGAGCCGGATGACATTGGGGAAGCGGGAGACGGCGTCCGGGTCCTTGACCCCCGTCGTGTAGACGAGTTGCACGCCGTGCGCGGCGGCGACCTCCCGCTGGAGGCGCACCAGGGCACCGTGCGACGCCCGCCCGATCGGGTTGTCGAGCATGAGCACCCCGCCGGCGGTGTTGCCGCGGCCGGTGTTGCGCGCCCGCAGCGCGGCCAGGGTGCAGTACAGCGCCACGCACACCGTGAGCTTCTCCCCACCGGACCACTTGCCCAGCCGGGTGATGTCCTCACTGGTCGTCGCCACGTCCGCGGTCGGTTTCAGCACCTTCACCGTGAACCCGCGCCGTCCCACGGCCTCGTGCACCGCATCCTTGAGCAGGGGCAGGCCCTGAGCCTTGACCCCCTCGGCGATCCTGCGCTCGATCACCCGGTCCACGCACGGTTCGAGATCCTTTTCGCTCGCGGGCGCGTCGAAGGAGATCCGGAGCATCCGCTTGCCTGCCCACGGTCCCAGCGAGCGCGGGAGGCGTGAGTGCTGCTCCGCCCGGCGGAGCGTGTCGAGGGTGTCCCGGACCAGGCGGGCCAGCGACGACGTGACGATCGTCTGGTCCTTGGCGAGACCGGCCAGCTCGCCGTCGATCATGTCGGCACGCAGTTCGAGATTGCTGGCCAACCGGGCCGTGTCCGCGGCGAGCACCTCAGCCGGGTCGTGCAGGATCCGGTCGCGTGCCGGGGTGCGCACCCCGGGATGGCGGTTCCCGACCGCCCGCACCGCCGACACCGCCGTGGCGAGCGTGTCCTCCGCCGCCCGGTGGGCGGCTCGGGCGCGGCGCAGGGCATCGGTCACCGCACGCTTGGCGTCCCTGGCTGCCAGGTCGTCCCCGCGGAAGGGCACGGTGTCCGAGGCGGAGGGCTGGGGCAGGTCGTCGAGCAGGAACCCGAACGCCTTGGCCCGGTCGGACAGCCGCTGCGCGTCGGTGTCCATGCCGGCGAGCTGGGTCTCGGCCTCGCGGGACCGCTCGAGGGACCGGGAGGCTGCCGTCTCCTGGCGGGCCGCCTGCTCCTCGGCCTCCTGCGGATCGGCGGGCAGGTCCGGCGGCCGTGCCGGCAGGGCCCGACGCTGGCGGGAAGCTGCCTCCAGCTCCCGCTCGGCGGCGCGGACCTCACCTTGCGCCCGGCCGTAGGCCGTCTCGGCGTCGCTGCGGGCCCGTTCGGCATCCCGGACGGCCTGGGCCCGTCCGATCGAGGTCTGGGCGACCGGCGTGCCGACGAGTTGTCCGGCCAGCGAGGCGACGGAGGGCTCCGCGACGGCGAGTGCGGCCTCGACCCGCGTCAGACGCTCGGTGAGGTATCGCTCGCGCTCGGCGAGCACCGAGGAGGAGACGCCGAACTCGTGTGCCCGGCCCGCGTCCTGGTATCTCCGGCGCAGCGTGTCCAGCGGGACAGCGAGGTCGTCCCCGACCGCCTGCCTCGTCGTCTCGGAGGGCCGGCCATCAAGGAACTCCACGGCCAGTGCCTCGGCCCGGTGGGCCTCGGCGGCGCTGGTGGCGTTCAGGGCCGACTGGCGAAGCCGGTCCGCCTCGAACTGGGCGGCGCGTTGCCGTTCCTCGTACCGCTCGATGTCGGCGCGGGCACGTGCCTGGTCCGCCTCGGCCACGGTGCGGTGTTCCCGCCAGCTGTCGGCGGCCTCGCCGCGGCGGGCGAGCTCGGCCAGATGGGCGGCCGATTCCGTGAGAGCCACGACCTCCTCGGCCAGGTCCTGTTCCCGGACGGCGTCCTCGGCGTCCCGCCGATCCAGTTCGCGCAGTTCCCGGCTGAGTGCGCCGAGCCGTTCCCCGGCCCGATCGAGGTCGGCGTCGAGTTCCCGGATGCGCTCCTCCAGGGCGGCCAGGTGCCCCTCGGGGCAGTCCTGGAGGAACGCCTCGAGCGCGGTGAGCAGGGCACGATCGCCGTCCCGGCGCGCGCGGGTGACCGTCCGGGTGGCGTCGTCCTGAACCGTGCGGGCGCGGATCACCGCCACCGCGGCCTCGGCGACCGTCATGTCCACCAGTCCGCGGTGCAGTCCGGTCCAGGCCGGGGCGCCGGCCTGCTGCCGGGCCACCGGGGCGGCGACGGATTCGGCGGGGTACAGGCCGACGAGTGCGGTGGTGGTGGTCCCCATGGCCTCGAGGACCGCGGTCGCCTCGTGGATCCGGTCGCCGGGCACGACCACCCCGCAGCCGAGCCGGGCCAGACGGGGGTCGCGCAGCGCCTCCCCGAGAGAGCCCTCGGGCAGCAGGGCATGCAGATGGGACCAGCCGCTCTCCGCGGGAACGCCGTGGTCGGTGAGCACGGCCAGCACCCGGGCGGCGTCCAGTCCGGTCGGCAGGAGCCCGGTCCGGGCCTGCGCGTCCAGGGCCCGCCGGTCCTCCAGCCGGGCGGCCTCCAGCGCGATCAGGGCCTCGTCGGCGCTCCGCACGGCCTCCAGGAGTCGATCCATCAGGGTGCGTCCCTCGCTCCACAGTCGGACCGGCGCGGAGGCGGTGGCCTCCCCGAGGTCCCGGATGCGGGGGTGCTCGCTGAGGGAGCGGCCCTGCTCGCTCAGCCGATCCCGTTCGGTGAGCGCTCGGGTGCGTTCGGCGTCCACGGAGCTGCGCCTGCTCGTGAGTTCGGTGAGCTGGGCGGTGGTCGTGGCCCGGGCCGCGGGGCGGGCCGCGCGGCGGGCACGGATCGAGGCCAGTTCTGCGCGCCGGTCCTCGACCGACCCCAGCACCAGGTCGTGCTGGCGACGGCAGTCGACCCGCGCGTCGGGCAGTCGCCCGGCCGCGACCGCGTCCCGCAACTGCTGGTCGAGCTCGTCGAGGTTGCGCACCGCGGTCGCGGCGGCGGCTGCCGCTTCGGAGAGTCGCTCCCGCGCGGCCTGGGCGGCGACGCGGTGCTCGTCGGAGTCGTCCTGACGCCGCACCGCCTCGTCCCGGGCGGCCTCGGCCTCTGCCTCGGCGGTCCGGGCCAGGCTCTCCAGGCGAGTGACCAGGTGTGCCGCATGGTCGTCCCGCGCGGTCCGCAGCGGCGCGACGTCCTCCCGCTCCGCCCCCGCCTCGAGGCGTACCTGCGCCAGGTTGGCCGTGAGGTCGGCTCGCTCGGCCAGGTGTTCGGTGAGGCGCCAGGCCTGCGCGTCCGCGGTGGCCCGGGCGACCGCGTCCCGAGCGTGGGCGGTCTCCGCGGCTGCGGCGGCCACCCGGAGCTCGGCGGCCCGATGCCGGTACCACTGGGCCAGGTCAGCGGCCCGGGTGTGCTCACCCCTGGCCGTCCGCAGCACCCCCCGGACCGCCTCCTGCTGGGCCCCGAGGAAGTCCCGGTCGGCGGCGGCCGCGGTCACCGCGGCGGCGAAGCCGGCGGCCAGCTCGGCGGCGTCCTGTTCCGCCCGGGTCAGGTCGTCCGAGGCACGGCGCAGGTCGGCATGTGTGGTGCCGACCCGCCCGAGGGCCAGCGCGGACTCGCGACAGAAGTCGCGTTCGCCGAGCTTGGCGGGCTTCGTCGCGAGCAGGTCGGCGATCTTCGCCAGCCGACCGGCGATGGTGGCCGCGTCGTCCGGCGGCACCGTCAGATCGAGCAGGAAGTCGACGAATTCGCGGGCCGAGGCGAACCGGAAGAGATCCTCCACCCCGCCCTCGACGTGGTTCATCTCCTTCTGCCGGCGGTACAGCTCGGGGTCGATGCCGCGCGCCTGGAGCGCGTCGGTCCATTCCCGCTGGGTGCGGGGCAGGCACAGGTCCATGGCCGCGGCGTACTCGGCCGGCACCGCCCGCAGCGCCTCGACCACCGCGGCGCGGCGCAGTGGGCGTCCCTCGGGGTCGTCCAGGGGCAGGGTGGCGGCTTCCATGACCCCCGGAATCTCGTAGAACGCGTAGTAGGAGATGTCCAGTCGGTCGCGGTCCCGGTCCGCGTCGGCGGGACGGTGCAGGTCACGCCACTCGTAGATGGCGCCCGTGACCAGGACCCGGTCGGGGTCCCCGAGCAGCGTGGGGTTCTCCACCGCGTGCCAGACCGCCATGGTGTGGGCGGTGTCTCCCTCGCCGACGTAGTCGGTCAGGCTGCGCTTGACCGCCCGGCCCATGAAGTCGTTCGCGTGCGGCAGGAGCAGGGCGTAGAACAGCGACAGCAGGCTGGACTTGCCGCCCCCGTTGCGCAGCCAGATGAGCGAGTCGCTCGGGACCGTGCGGGACCCCTCGGGGGCTCGCAGATCGAGGTGCAGATCGGCGAATCGCGCCGACCGCTCGCCGATCGAGCGCAGCCGGAGTCCGGCCAGGTGGTAGGTCACCGCGCCTCCTCCAGCTCGCTCGTCGTCCCGGTGTGTCTGTCGTCGGTCCTGGTGTCCTCGTCATCGATCCCGGTGCGTCTGCCGGTCCTGGTGTCCCGGTCCTCGGGCAGGCCGTCCTCCTCGTCGGAGGGCACGAGGTCGTCCGGCGGGGCCGGGTCGTCGGGGGGAGCGATCCGTCGCCCGGGTGCCGCCTCGGACGGGCCGGCCGCCGCGGGTGCCGCGGTGGCGTCCGACGGGAGGCCCTCGCCGCGGGCGAGTCCGGCGAGGAAGCGGTACGCGGGCTCCCCGGCCATGTCCTTCACATTGACGCGGAACCGCTCCGTGAGCACCCAGGCGCCCTCGGGGGAGCCGGGATCCTGGCGGGCCATGCCCTGTTCGGTGAGCCAGGAGAGGACGTTGCGCACCCAGTAGAGCGAGCACTTGGGCGAGAGCCGTCCCGCGCCGCGTCCCTTGTCCCCCACGAGGGTGCTGGGCATCGCCACGTACGTCCGCCAGGCCTCGTCCAGTCCCTCCTCGGGGATCGGTTCCCCGGAACCGTCCCGCACCCGCAGCTGCTCACAGGTTCCGCGCAACCAGGCCTCGAACTCCACGTCCGGCACATGCCGTGGCCGCTCGTCCTCCAGCTCCGAGGGGGTCGGGAAGGCCCACGCGGCGAGCGCGACCATGACGAGGCCCGCCATGAGCCTGCCCTCCCGTGAGGCCGTGTAAGGGAGGTCGGCGAACCGGAAGGCGAACGGGGACTCCTGATCCACGCCCAGGACGAGGCCGAACTCGCCGTCGGACAGCGCCCGGGCTCCCAGACCGCCCAGGACGGCGTCGGTGGCGGCCCGGAAGTCCACCTCCGACCGGTACCGCCCCAGTACCCGCTGGTACTCGGTGCTGCGGCCGGGACGGACCGTCGGCTGCACCGCGAAGGCGATGAGCATGCCGAGATCGGTGTGGTCCGTGAGGGTCAGCACGGGGAGCCTCCTGTCGGAGCCGGCGGGATGAGGGCGGCAGTGGGGGCCGGCGGGATGAGGGCGGCAGTGGGGACGGTCACCGGTACCGGCTGTGCGGTCGCGAGGTCGTCGGAGCGGGCGACGACGATCAGGTCGTCACCGTCCCAGCCCGGGAGCCGGAGGCACAGGCCGTCGGCGTCGGCCGCGGCCCGGGGACCGAAGATCCGGTTCGCGATGTCCGCCCGGGTCTCGTCGGCCGACTCCTCGGGGGAGCAGCACCAGAGGGCGGCGAGTGCGGTCAGCTCGGAGGCCTGCCGGCGCAGCTGTGGTGTGGGGGTGTGCGGGTCACTGTGGCAGGCCGCCAGCAGCGCGGAGAGCCGGGCCGGCAGGCCGGTGGTGGCCACGGCACGTTCGGCCGCCCGCAGCGCGAGTGGATGCACGACCGGGTCCTCCTGCACGTCCACCTCGTCATCGGGCGGTGGGCGGTGGGCTTCGGTCTCGCCCTCCCGGACCGCCCACAGATCGTTGACCACGCGGTACAGGCGGGCGAGCTTGGGCGGGCGGGGACCGGAGACGTCCGAGATCCAGCAGGCGGCGAGTGCCGTGGCCGTCTCGCCGTCCAGACCCAACATGGGGGACAGGACCTCGTGGAACAGATCCGGCAGGTGACCCGTGACCGGTGGGCGGAAGGCCTGGCGGTCCTGCTCCTCGAGGAAGACCGCCCGCGCCTCGATGACGTGGCTGTGCAGGAGTTCGTGGCGACTCCGGGAGTCCTCCAGCAGCGAGGCGATGCGCGCGGAAGCGGCGGCGATCTCGGGTTCGGCCGAGACGATGGTCTCGCGCACCCTGAGCAGGAGACGGTCCTCGACCTCCAGCCGTCCCCGGATGTGCTCGCGGGCGGCATCCAGTGACCGGGGAACGATCGTCGCCCAGTCGTCCAGCACCGCGCGGAGGTCACGGCGGGTCGCCCGGACGAGCCGGTCGAGCCCGTCCGCAAGACTCACCGACAGCAGCCGGGCCCGGATCGCGGACCGCTCGGCCGCGTCGAAGGCGCCACGGGCGAGCTGCCGTTCCAGCAGGATCTCGTTGGCGACCTGTTCGTCCTCGACCTCGAACTCCAGGCCCCCGACGAGAGCGTTGATCGCGTCGCCGGTGGCGTGCAGGACGACCTCCCCGCGCACCGGGTCCTCGTGCTCGACGAGCAGACGGAACTGGACCTGGCGCAGCCGGTGCGGCACGTCCCCCGCGTAGTCGCTCACGCGGTATGTGAAGGGCGCGCCCCGCTGGGGCCGGTTGAGCAACCCGTCCACGGTGTGCCGGGCGACGCGCGCATGTTCGGCGCGGGGCCGGCCGGGGGCGGCCTGGCGGGCGAGGTCGGTCAGTGACGCCACGACGTCCTGGTAGGTCGCCTCGTCCTCGAATCCCTGGTGCGCCGTGACCAGGTCGATGGCGCTCAGGGCGAAGGTGACGAAATCGTACGTCTCGGCGGGCCAGTCCTGGCGGGCCCCCGACGCCGCGATGTCCGCGATCGGCCGGGAACGCAGCAGTGCGGCGACCCTGGAGGGGAAGGACCGATCGGTCACGTCGCGCCCACCGACCCGCAGAGGTGGCGGTTCGACGGGCTGGACGACCGGCGAGGTCAACCAGTCGACGTCGAAGAGTGACTCCATGCTCACCCCCTGCTCGGAACACCACTACCCAGGACCGTAACGCAGCCCCACGGGCGCTCTGTCCGGCCGGTCCGGCCTGGGGACGCTCCGCGACGGAACCTGGCCTGTGGACGACGGGGTGGGCTGATGAACCGGAGTCGATGCCGTTGCGGGGGCCGCGGTCGGTGCGCGGGGGAGGCCGGCGGCAGGGCGGGTGGACCGCGGAGAGGGGAGCAGAGACAGGGAGCGGTCGACCGTCGGGACTGGTCCGAACGAGGGCTCAAGGTCGTGGCCGGGTCTGCCGATGGACGAGTCGGGAATGCGGCCGAACGGGTGAACCGCCGAACGGGTGAGCCGTTGCCCGCAGTGACCTTTAGTGACCCGCAGCGAACCGACCGAATGGATCAGGATCATGGCTCTGCCTCGCGTCTGCGCCTGCGCGATCGTCCGCAACGAGGAGCGCACCTTCCCGCGGCTGGCGGCCTCGCTGGCCGGCATCGTCGACTACTGGGCGGTGGTGGACACCGGGAGCACCGACTCCACCCGGGAACTGGTGCCGACGAGTTTCGGCGACATCCCCGGTGAGCTGCACGAACGGCCCTGGGTGGACTTCGGGCACAACCGCAGCGAACTCATGGAACTGGCCCGGGGCAAGGCCGAGTGGCTGCTCCTCGTGGACGCCGACATGATCGTGAGCGGTGACCTCACCGGAGTGTCGCTGGGCGGGGCGGACGCCTACCTGCTGGAGCACTCGGGCAGCCAGTCGTACTGGATCCCGCGGCTGCTGCGTGGTGACCTGCCGTGGCGGTTCGTCGGCGTCACCCACGAGTACCTGGCCCTGGAGCGCAACGCGCCGCACTCCCGCGCGAAGCTCGCCGCCCTGACGATCGACCACTTCGCGGACGGCGGATCCCGGTCGGACAAGTACGACCGGGACCGCAGGCTCCTCGAGGCGGAGGTGGAGAAGCGGCCCGAGGACGCCCGCTCGTGGTTCTACCTCGGGCGGACCTACCTCGACATGGGGCTGCTCGACCTGGCCGTCACCGCATTCCGGCGCCGGGTGACGCTGGGCGGCTGGCAGGAGGAGGCCTACTACGCCGGGTTCGAGGCCGGCAACGCCCTCTCTCGGGCCGGACGCGAGGAGGAGGCGATCTGCGCCTGGCTGGAGGCGTGGCAACTGCGTCCCTCGCGCCTGGAGGCGCTCCACGCGGCGATCCGGTCGATGCGCGCCAAGGGCTGGTACCAGGCGGCGTTCGCCCTCGCCGAGTCGGTCGTCGGGGCGCAGCCCCCGGACGACATCCTCTTCGTGCACCGGGACGTCTGGGAGTTCGAGCTGCCGCTGGAGCACTCGATCTGCGCCTACTACGTGCAGGGACCGCGTGCCTGCCTCACCGAGAGCGAGCGGCTGCTGAACAAGCCGGGGCTGCCGAAGCACGTGCGCAAGTTCGCCTTCGACAATGCCGCCCTGTGCCGGCGTGACCTGGGGCTCGTCCGGGTGTGACCGGTCTTCCCGCACGCAGGTGCTGCTGTCGGAATCGGCGTTGGCGCGTCTGCACGTGCTAATTCGCACCCGCCAGGAATTGCCCAAGATCATGACCGAGGCGATGCTTGAGCATGACATCACGCATCTGACTCGCACCTGGAATGACGAATTCACAGCGGCGTTAATCAAACAGC
>CAZOWW010000054.1:0-36330 GCA_964583765.1 uncultured Kineosporiaceae bacterium | reverse complement strand
CACGCTGCCGTCGTCGTACCGCTGGTCCTCCACGGGCGCGCTGGCGCAGCCGAAGAACGGCTACGCCGCGATGAAGGACTTCAGCGACGTCGTCTACAACGGCAAGCACATCGTCTACGGATCGACCGTGACGAACGGGTCGTACAGCTCGATGAACTTCACCCCGTTCACGAACTGGTCCGACATGGCCTCGACCGGACAGAACTCGATGTCCTCCGGCGCCGTCGCACCCACGCTGTTCTACTTCGCCCCCAAGAACATCTGGGTGCTCGCCTCCGAATGGGGTTCGGCCCCGTTCATGTACCGGACGTCGAGCGACCCCACCAATGCGAACGGCTGGTCCTCCCAGCAGGCGCTGTTCACCGGGAGCATCGGCTCCGGCGGCACGGGCCCGATCGACGAGACACTCATCGCCGACAGCTCGAACATGTACCTGTTCTTCGCCGGGGACAACGGCAAGATCTACCGGGCGAGCATGCCGATCGGGAACTTCCCGGGCAGCTTCGGCTCGTCGTACACGACGGTCATGAGCGACTCGACGAGCAACCTGTTCGAGGCGGTCCAGGTCTACAAGGTCTCCGGCCAGAACCAGTACCTCATGATCGTCGAGGCCATGGGGGCGAACGGGCGCTACTTCCGTTCCTTCACCGCCTCCAGCCTGTCCGGTTCCTGGACCGCCAACGCCGCCAGCGAGAGCAACCCCTTCGCCGGCAAGGCCAACAGCGGCGCCACCTGGACCAACGACATCAGCCACGGCGACCTGGTCCGCAACAACCCCGACCAGACCATGACCGTCGACCCCTGCAACCTGCAGCTGCTCTACCAGGGCGACGCCCCCGGCTCCTACAGCGACTACAACAGCATCCCGTGGCGTCCGGGCCTGCTCACCCTGCAGCGCTGACGACTGGTGACGGACCTGCCCCTGGCGCACCTGATCTTCCCAGGCTGGTCTGATCTTCCCCGGGCGGGCCTGACCTTCCCCGGCGCAACGGATCCCAGCCCTGCCGGTGATCACGACCTCCCCCGGATCCGGTACCGGTTCTCACGGACCGGATCCGGATCGGCAGGGATCGTGGGCAGGACCGGATCGCACCACCGTGGCGGGCTCGGCCTCTGGCCGAGCCCGCCGCTCCACGCCGGTCGCCTGCGGCCGCTCACCACCCCACCGGGAACTCACCCCGTCCCGGATGCCGCCGCACCGCCCCTCCCGAGCCGCAGCAGAAGGTCGGCCCGGGCCCACCGAAGGGCTCAAGGTCATCCTGATCCATCTTCCGTGAGGCCATTGTGAACCATTGGGGATGCCTTTGTGAACAAAAGTGCACGGGGATCCCACGAATTCCCTTTGACGGGGGTTGCACCTTTCCTCGATAAACGCCAGAATATCCTCCAGGGTTCGCCGCCCACCGAGAGGCCCAGCCGGTCGGGCGGCGACACCCGGTCGCGATCTACCTGCTCGAACTGAACGGCACCGAAGAGCAACATCTCGCACACCAGCAGCTGCCCCGCGTCCGAGTGGTCGACATCGAGACGGCCATACCCGACTTCGATGCGACTTCCCGCCGAGGGCATCCCATCCTGAGGACGTTTCCTGCCCGAACGCCGCTCCCTCTCACGATTCTTCTTCCTGTCGTGACGCGGCTTCGCAGTCGTGACGCAGCTTCACCGTCGATGGCCCCGCCTTCCGTGACGATTCATCGGGTAGCCCGAGAATTCCGACGGGAAGGATGCCGATACCAGCCCGACCTGGCTCGGGCACAGAACACGCCGCAACCGATGACTCACATCGCCGCCTGCACGAGTACCGCCAGCACGTCCTGTTGGTGTCGGAAGCAACGGGAGGACACCTGCTCGCGGGAGAGCTCCCCGCACCCTCGTGTCACCACCTGCACACCGGTGGCAGCGCCACCTCGATGTCGTGGCGCGTATTCCTTCTGCGTGCTCACGGTGGTGACACTGGCCCGGGCCCCACCATTCTCGCGCCACCCGCGGAAGCAACCCGAGGAACACCTGAGCAGTTATCTCATGACGGCACCTGACCGTATCCCGCGATCACGCTCGCGGACGCTTGTTGATGAGTCCCGTGCCGGTCGACGTGTCGGTGAGGGTGATCTGTCGGTCCGGATGGGCGGACGACCTGCGGCACGTGGACGACCAGCACACGAACAAACACCAAGGGAGGCCCGGGGTGACGCACGGCGAGGGACCTGAGGTGACACACGAGGCGAGATCCGGGGTGACGCACAACGAGGGACCTGAGGTGGCGCCCGAGCAAGGACCAGAAGTGGCACGTGAGGAAAGGCCGCAGCGCGAGCACGGAACAGGCGTGACGCGCAGGACGGAGGTGACACCGGAGGGAACATCCGCGGCTGTTCCCGAGGAGAACGGGTCGACGTACAGCCGTCGACAGTTCATGAGGACCGCAGCCGTGGCGGGCGACGCGGCATCGGTGTCGGGTGCGGTACTCCTGCCACGCGCGGTGTCCACCGGAGCGAGATCTTCTCGGCCGGGATGGTCCCGGGCACCCGGGGCGCCGGTTCCCGGCGGGTCGCTGGACCCCGTCCAGGTGCCCAAGTACGTGACCCCGCTGTACATCATGCCGGCGATGCCCCAGGTGAACGGACCGGCCGGGATCGACTCCTACTCCGTGGGAAGCCGGCTGTTCCGCCAGCAGATCCTGCCTGCGGGGATGCCCACGACCCGCGTGCTGGGGTTCGGCGCCGCGGCGAACTCCCGGACCTTCCGCACACCAGGGTGGACCTTCGAAGCGAGCGTGGGGCGTCAGGCGCGGGTGACCTGGTGGAACCAGTTCCTCGATCGCACCGGCCGGTACGTACCGCACCCGCTCACCGTCGACCCCACCCTGCGCTGGGCCAATCCCCCCGGTGGTCCTGGCGCCCAGGACTCCATGCCGACGTTCACCGGCACTCCTCCGCCGTACACCGGCCCGATTCCGCTCGTGGTGCATCTGCACGGCGGACACTCCTACGAGGAGAGCGACGGGTACCCCGAGGCCTGGACCCTGCCGGTCGCCCGCGACATCCCGTCCGGGTACGCGACGGTGGGCACGTTCTACGACCGCTTCAAGGCAGAGGCCCTGGCTCGGTTCGGCGTGGCGTGGCAGCCCGGCAGTTCGGTGCTGCAGTACAGCAATGATCAGCGGGCGACCGCCCTCTGGTATCACAGCCACGACCTCGGAATGACGCGGGTGAACCTCGGCGCAGGCCTCGCGGGGATGTACCTGCTGCGGGGCGGCTCTTCCAACCTGCCCGCAGGCGTGCTGCCCGGGCCGGCACCGGGACCCGGGGACGCATCGGGCACCCGCTACTACGAGATCCCCCTCGTGATCCAGGACAGATCGTTCAACGCCGACGGCTCGCTCTTCTTCCCCACCAGCCGAGGCTTCATCGGGGACACCCCGCCCAACGGTCCGTGGATCCCCTACTCGGACACACCGCCCTACTGGAACCCGGAGTTCTTCGGTAACACGATCATGGTCAACGGCAACACCTGGCCCTCGCTGACCGTCGAGCAGCGCAGGTACCGCTTCCGGCTCCTGAACGCCTCGAACGCCCGGACGATTCTTCTGAAGATCGCCGGAAGTCCGCTCGCTTCTCGCCCTGCCCCACCCGCCCTGCCGCTGTGGGTCATCGGCGCCGACGGTGGATTCCTGCCGGCGCCCGCGTCGGTGGACACCGTCTGGCTCGCGCCCGCCGAGCGCCTCGACATCATCGTCGACTTCACGGACGTGGCCGTCGGCACCCAGCTGTACCTGATCAACGAGGGTCCTGATGAGCCCTTCGAAGGCGGGGCGACCGACGTGGACTTCGTGCCCACGGACCCCAACACCACCGGACAGATCATGCGCTTCGTGGTGGGCGGTCCCGCCGTGACGCGGGACACCAGCGTCCCGCCCAGCCGGCTGCAACTACCGGCGGTCCCCACGCTCCCTGATGCCTCGGTGACTCGCCTGCTGTCACTCAACGAAACGGACTCGGCGTACTTCGCCGCTGCGCCCATCGCCGCGATGTTGGGAACGCTGGGACCGGACGGCGTGCCCAACCCGCTGCGTTGGCGGGACGGCGTGACCGAGAACCCGGTGGCCGGAGCCACCGAGATCTGGGAACTCCACAACTTCACCGACGACGGACATCCCGTCCACGTGCACCTCGTGGAGTTCGAGGTGCTGAACCGGCAGCCCTTCGACGGCATACCGCGTCCTCCCGAACCGTGGGAGACCGGAACCAAGGACACCCTGGTGGCCTTCCCCGGAGAGATCACCCGGATCAAGGCCACCTTCGACCGGCCAGGACGTTTCGTCTGGCACTGCCACATCCTCGACCACGAGGACAACGAGATGATGCGTCCCTACCAGATCGGGTGACGGATGAGGTCCTCCCGGACCGTCGGCGCCACGACCGGGCCCGGGGTCACCATCCCGTACACGAGCTCGACCTCCACCCCGCGGAGGTCGAGCTCGTTCCAGGTCCCGCACCGGTCGTCGTCCCCGCCCCGGCCGTCGCTGCCCTCGTCCCCCGCCGAATCGCCCCAGGACGCCCCACGGGGTACATATCGCGCAGCGGCGGCCGACCGGTCGAAGGCCACCGGACCGACGGGGCGAGGGGATGCATTGTGCCTGGCCGCGAGGGGAGGTAAGGTGCGGCCGCTCGCCAAGATTGCAACGCTAAAAGCGGGAGCTGGGCTTTCCGAACCCGAAGGAGCACACCCCCTGCGCGCAGGCCTTTCGTTGCCGGGATCGCGGGATCGACCACAGCTGCGTTGTGGCCGGAACCGCTGTGGCAGATTCCGCTGACGTGGCCCTCTGCGACGGGGGAGGACCCACCGCGCAGCCCACCTGCCGGCCAGCCACGGCATGCCCGGTCACGGACTTCGGCGTAGTCCGACACCGGGAGCTCCCGTCGGCCCGAACCTGTGGCCGACCCGCCGTGCACGGAGCGCCGTGCACGGTCTGTCGTATACGCCAACGCTCATCCCGCGAGAGGCGAGCAGCGTTCGTCGGGGTTCATGTCTGGCGTAAGCCACCCTGCCCCTGCCCTGGGGCCCCGAGCTTGGGAAAGTGCATGAAGAGACTGTTCACCATCCTTGGCGTGGCCGGCCTGGTCGCCGGCTCCCTCCTCGCCACACAACCTGCCCAGGCAGCCGTCGGCCTGCATGTCAGCGGCACGAACGTCGTCGAGGGCAACGGCAACACCTTCATCTTCCGGGGCATCAACCATGAGCACGTCTGGTTCACGAGCCAGACCAGCGCGTTCGCCAACATCAAGGCGGCCGGCGCGAACAGCGTCCGGGTCGTGCTGGGCGGCGGCCGCTGGGGGCCGAGCACCGCGGCCGACGTCACCAACGTGATCTCGCTCTGCAAGACGAACAAGTTGATCTGCATCCTCGAGGACCACGACACCACGGGCTACGGCGAGGACGCCGCCGCCTACACCCTCGACCAGGCGGTCAACTACTGGATCAGCATCAAGGACGCCCTGGTCGGCCAGGAGAACTACATCGCGATCAACATCGGGAACGAGCCGATCGGCAACACCAACCCGACCCAGTGGATCGCTGCCACCACCGCGGCCATCCAGAAGATGCGCAGCAACGGGTTCCAGCACATGCTCGTCGTCGACGCGCCGAACTGGGGCCAGGACTGGCAGTACGTCATGCGCGACAACGCACAGACGGTGCTGGACGCCGACACCCAGCACAACACCCTGCTGTCGATCCACATGTACTCGGTGTTCAACACCGCCAGCAGCATCATCAACTACCTGGACGCCTTCAAGGCCAAGGGCTGGCCGCTGATCATCGGTGAGTTCGGCTGGCAGTACGACTCCACGCAGGTGGACGACCAGACCCTCATGGCGCAGGCGGTCTCCCGCGGCATCGGCTACCTCGGCTGGTCCTGGGCAGGCAACAACGACCCGGTCCTCGACATGGTGCCTGCCTCGAGCTGGGACCCCACCCAGCTGACCACCTGGGGCCAGCGGATAGTCAACGGCGCCAACGGGATCAAGACCGGCAAGGAAGCCACCGTCTACAGCGGGCAGACCGGCACCACGACCACGACGACCCGTCCGACCACCACGACCACGACCACCACGACCACCACGACGACGCGACCGGTCACGACGACCACGACCACGACCCGAGCGACGACGACCACGACGTCCCGGCCCGCCACCACGACCACGACGGCACCGGGGTCCACGTCCTGCACCGCGTCGTACTCGGTGGCCGGTCAGTGGCCCGGAGGCTTCCAGGGCGACGTGAAGGTGACCGCCGGCAGCGCGGCCATCAGCAGTTGGACCGTCACCTGGACCTACGCCAACGACCAGACCGTCACCCAGGCCTGGAACGCCACAGTGACCAGTAGCGGATCGAGCATCACCGCCCGGAACGTGAGCTACAACGGCACGCTCACCGCCGGTGCGAGCACCAACTTCGGATTCCTCGGCTCCTGGAACGGCAGCACCAACACCGCCCCGACGCTGTCCTGCACGGCCGGCTGACGAGCGAACGCAAGACGATCACGGCGGCGGGCCGGGGAACTGCTCCACCTCCACCCGTCGCCGTGGTCCCCGGCGATGTCTCTGCCGGGAGGGACCGACCGTGGGCGGACCGGGCCCGATGCCTGGGTCCCCAGCACGGGATCCTCGTGACTGCCGGGCCTGAGTCCTCGCCGCTCGGCCAGCGCCGCACTCACCGCCCCGTGCGGCGACGCTCCTGGACCGCCCGGACGAAGTTCCCGTGTGCCCCTTCGAGCAGGAGCATGTTGTCTTCCCCTACCCGCACCCGGATGCCCCACTGCCATTCGTTCGCCAGAGCGGCCATGGCCGCGACCGCAAGGACCGGCACCAGCAGCAGGGCGAGGCCGTCGGGTAGATCCGTCAGGGCCGAGAGCAGCACGCCGACCGCACATCCGGCGATGACCGCGCCCGTGGCCAACTGCCGGCGCCGGTGCTGGCGCCACACGGAGAGCCTCAGCGGCAGCACCACGACGTGGACCTCGGAAAGAACCAACCGACCGAGGAACCAGGCCCAGAACGAAAGATAGGAAACCCACCCCAGACCCCGCGGCTCGACTCGGCGCACGATCCGGACGCGGTCGGAGGTCGGCACCCCCGTCTTCACGCAGACACCGGGTAGGGGTCCTTCCTGCCACTCGGATGGTCGCAATTTCATCAACGCCATGTGCGATGAGGTGAGCCGGCCACGCGGACCGTGCCACCTCGCCCCCTTCCCCACGCGGACGATGTCCTGACTCGACGATAGCCAGGCCCCGTCGCACCGTGAGGAGCTGACGTGATCTCCTTCCCCACACCCCCACGCGGTCTCGCAAGGATCCCCCGGCTCGCGGCATCCGCTCTGCTCGCACTCACGGTCACCTCCTGCGCCCTCTCCTACAAGCCCCCCGCGGTACCCCTCGTCTTCACGCTCGACGGCAACGGCACGTTCTCCGTCAACGCCGAGGCTTCGGTGGCCACGCCACTGGGAACCTTCTCCGCCAGCGCCGAGGTGAGCCGGCCCCTCTCGGACGGCCACACCCGGGTCTCCATCACCCACCAGGTGCAGGGCGTCTGGGTGAAGGACGTCTTCGACCTGAGCGGAAGGGGCCCGTTGGTGCTCTGCCTCGACGGGTGGTTCTCCTCCCGGATCGACGAGAGCCACGTGGACATCCGGGCGCTCGATGGAGTCAGCCGCGTCGGGCTCCTGGGCGGGAACGCCAGCCTCAGCGACTGTGCGACGGTCGTCGGTACTCCGGACTCACAGGCTTCGGCGGTGCCCTCGGGAACCCCCAGCCTCGGCTACGGCCAGGTGCTCGGCCCCGCCCCCGGTGTGGCGATGCCGCTCATGAGCAACTCGCACTGGCCCAGCTCCATCGTCGGCAGCGTGCTGGTGGGCCAACTCGTGCAGATCGAATGCACCGCCCAGGGCGACCTCGTCCAGAACCCTTACGGCGGGGTGAGCACTCTGTGGAACAAGGTCGGCCCCGGGTATGTCCCGGACGTGTACACGTTCACGGGAACCGATCAGCCCGTAGCGCCCCGGTGCTCCTGACGTACCCGACATCCCGAGCTCGCGCCCCGGTCCTCGCCGGGCCCACCCGACCCGGGTCCCTCTGTCCTGCCGGTCGCCCGGCCGGACCCACCTTGCCCACCTCGCGGCCGGGCGTTCGCCGGATCTGTCGAGCCCGCCCGGCCCCGAGCCGACGACCCGATGCCACCCCGATAGCTCTCGGCTCAACAGCGCAGGTCAGCGTGCCGATGCCAATCCTCGTGACGGACATACGCGGAGCGGCCGGCGTGACGTCCACGGCCGGCGGATCCGGGGCCGCGACGGCCTCACCGGCTGCAGTGGCGTCCCAGGGCTCGACTGCGTCTCAGAGCCCGATGACCTCCCCTGCCACGGCTCCGTCCGACGGCACGGCGGTACGGATACCCGGGATGCTGCTGGAGGCCGAGCTGGGCCGGGGCGCCCAGACGGTCGCCTACCGGGCGGTCCGTGGCGGCGTCCCCTACGTCGTGAAGGTCCTGCACGCCGCACGCAGCGCCGAGGCATTGTCTGCCTTCCGCCGGGAGGCGGCGCTGCTGGCGAGCGTCGCGCACCGGGGACTCCCCCGGATCCACCACGTCGGGGAGGTGGCGGGCCAGCCGTACCTCGTGATGGACCTCGTGGAGGGCCGGACGTTGAGCGCGGCGCTCGACGGGGGAACGCTCGACGTCGAGCAGACGCGGCAGCTGGCGACCGATCTCGCGACCGCGCTGGCCGCGGTGCACCGCAAGGGCCTGGTCCACCGGGACGTGACTCCCTCGAACATCGTGATCGGTCCTGACGGTCACGCCACCCTGATCGACTTCGGCCTGGCCGGTCGGACCACCGTCACGGAGAAGCACCTGCTCATCGGCACTCCGCGCTACCTGGCCCCCGAGCAGTCCGGCATGCTCAGCCTGCCGGTCACCGGTCGCTCCGATCTCTACTCCCTCGGCGTCGTCCTGTTCGAGTGCCTCGCGGGGCACCCACCGTTCGTCGGGGACGACATGGCCGAGGTGCTGCGGCTGCATGCGACCACCCCACCTCCCGACCTCCGGGAACTGGCTCCGGTTGTGCCGGAGGAGCTCGCCGGGGTGATCGGACGGCTGCTGGCCAAGGACCCCGACGACCGGTACCAGTCGGGCGAACAACTGCTCGCCGATCTCCGGCGGCCGGCCGCCACGACCCACGGTGAGGCCGGACGGACGACCGTGGGACCGGAACCCCCCGCGCAACCAGCGTCCCCCGCCGCCCGCGCCCCGGGAGAACGAGGGCCTCATCTCACCTGGATGACCGCTGAGCGGGGGTCTCTCGCCGGTCGCACGGTGGAACTGAGCCGCCTGACCCGGTGGTGGTCGAGCGCGACGGCAGGCACCGGCGCCGCATGCGTCGTCCGGGGAGGCGGTGGCAGCGGCAAGAGCCGTCTGGCCGAGGAGCTGGCCACCCGCGCGATCGACGAGGGACGGCTGGTCCTCCATGCCAAGGCCGCGGCCGGGACGGCGGTCCCGCTGTCGGCCCTGCGGGAGGCGGTCGAGGGGCACCTCGCCGTCTGCGCGTCCTTGCCGCCCCCGCAGCGGGACGCCCGGCACGAGGAGGTGCGGGCGGCGGCGGGCGATCTGGCCACGCTGCTGGCGGCGCTGTCCCCCGCTCTGGCCACCGTCCTGGGCGCCACCGCGCCGCAGGGCGACTGCCAGGACCGGTTCGCCCCCGCAGTGGCCGAGTTCCTCGTCCGGCTGGCCGCCCGCTCGGACGGACTGCTGCTGTGGCTCGACGACCTGCAGTGGCTCGACCACGGCAGCCGCCACGTGCTCCGCCTGCTCGCCCCGCGGCTGTCCGACGTCCCCCTGCTCCTCCTGGGAACCGCACGGGACGATTCCGAGAGCCTGGCCGCGACCGAAGCCGTGCTGGATGTTCTCCGGCCCGCGCTGCGGGACACGGTGACCTTGGGCCCGCTCGACGAGGCCGGGGTCGCGGCCCTGGTGGGTGCCGAGCTCTCGGGCATCGACGCGGGGTCGGCGCTGAATCGTGTCCTGCTCACCCGCGGCAACGGCAACCCGTTCGTGACCTTGGAGTACCTGCGGGCGATCGTCGAAGCCGGCTTGCTGTGCCCGTCCTGGGACGGGTGGACCCTCGACGAGAGTGGCCTGGACGCCCTCGCGCTGCCCGACGACGTGCTCGGACTGGTGCTCGCCCGGGTCGAGCGTCTGGGTTCCACCGCGCGCCGGGTGCTCCAGGTCGCCGCCGTGGCGGGCAACAGCTTCGACGCTGATCTGGTGGCCGAGGCCTGCCGGGGCGACCGGGTCGCGACCCTGACCGCCCTGGTCCATGCCTGCGAGCACCAGCTGATCGTCGACGGCGACGCCGGCCGGTACGTGTTCATCCACGACCGGGTCCGCGAGGCGATGCTGGACCAGCTCGACGACGCTCACTGCCGGGCCCTGCACCAGCGGATCGCCGCGGTCCTCGACGACCGGCTCGATGGCCGCGGCGCGCCCCCGGACGAGGACGGCGTCTACGCGTGGGCCGACCACCACCTGCGGGGAGAGCCGCAGAAGGCGCCCGACCGGGCGTTCACCGCGTGCGTTGCCGCAGGCACTCTGGCCCTCGGCGCGCAGTCCCCCGCGCTGGCCGCCGAGTTCCTCGAGAGAGCCGCCGCCCTGGGACAACCCCTGGACGCCTCCTTCCTTCTGCTCCTCGGAACGGCCCTGCACCGCCAGGGGCGGCTCGAGGAAGCCCAGGGGCGTCTGGAAGAGGCTCTGGCCGCCGAGGACGACCGGCTGCGCCGGGGCGAGATCCTGGTCCGGCTGGCCGAGGTGCACCGGGCCGGCTGGAACGTCGAGGGCGTCGGGCGGGCCGTGGACCGTGGCCTGCGCGAGCTGGGGGCCGGGGTTCCCCGGAACCGGTTCGCCCTGGTGGTCACCACTCTGGTCGGCTTCCTCGTCGGCTTGTTCGTGGGGCTCACCCGGATCGGTGCCGGCCGGTTGACGGGCGAGCGCCGCACCCGGGCCGGGTTGATCGCCTCCCTGCACGACAGCGGTGGCTACAGGGGCACGCTCATGCTGCGCCCCGACGTCCTCCTGATGCACAACCTCCGTTCGGTCTACTGGATGAACCGGTTGGGCCACGGGCGCCAGTTCGCCACCAACAGCATCGGCCTGGGCTTCCTCACCGGAGTGATCGGGCTGTGGCCGGTGGCCGAGCACTGCTTCCGCCGCGGCGAGCGAGCCATCGCGCAGTTGGGCGGGGATCCCGAGCTCACCGCGGCGAGCGCCTTCTACCGGGGCATCACCAGCTACCTGGGCGGCCGGGACGACGGGGGGAGCCTCGCCGCCGCCCTGACCGAGCACGGCCGGTGGATGGAGACCGGCATCTTCTGCGACGGCGTGGCCGCGGTCGCAGCCCGCCACTTCACCTGCGGCGACATGGCCGGGCTACTGACCTGGCTACGGATGGGCGAGCAGCGGTTGTCCACCACCGGACGGGACCAGATCACCTCCTTGTCGAGCCTGTGGGGTGTCGAGGATCGGATGGCTGGTCGTGCGGCGGCCGCCGCGGAACGTCTTCGCGACCTGCGCCGGCGGCTGCGGGATCATCCGGGCAAAGGACTGCAGGTCAACGTCACCATGGCCACCCTGCACACCCTGCTCGAGGAAGGTGACTTCGGGGATCGGTTCGACGAGACGGCCGACGAGTTCGCCGCCTACCGGCTCAACCCCCGGCTGATGATCCGCCCGCAGCGTCCGGTCGCCATCCTTCTCGCCCAGGGACGCCTCGCCCAGGCGAGGGCCACGCACGGGGAGGATCGGCGGCGCCGGCTCGACCAGGCACGCGCAGCGATCGGGCTGCTGCAGAAGGTCGCGTCGTCCGACCAGATCCTGACCATGTTCCTGGAGATCTACCGCGCGGATCTGGAGATCCTGCAGGGACGACCGGAAACTGCCCTCGACCGGTTGGGCCGACTGGGCTGGAGCCGGACAGAAGCGCCAGTGATCTCCTACGAGAGTGCCCGGGTCCGGGCACGAGCCCTGGCCCTGCTCGGACAGAACGCGGAGAGCGCACGGCAGGCCCGCGAGGCCCGGGCCGTGGCCGAGGAGCAGGGCTGGGACCACCGCATCCGCTGGATCGACAAGGAGTTCGACGGGCAGTTCGCCACGAACCGGAGCTCGAATCTGTCGAGCAGCTACCTCGCCCCGACGACGACCCTGACCGTGCAGCGGGAACGGCAACGTCTTCGGGCACTGGAGCAGATCAGCATCGCGACCGCCCGGATCCTGGACCCGGAGGCCGTTGTCCGGATCACTCTCGACGAGCTGGTGCGGATCCTCAACGCCGACCGCGGGTTCCTGTTCCTCACCGGAACCGCCACCGGATCGCCCACGGAGCACCGACCGACCACGGAGCGCGCATCGATCAGTGCCGACCGGCCGACCACGCACGGCGGGCCCCGCACCGACGGCGAGGAACTCCTTCCCTACCTCGGCCGGGACGCCACGGGAGCGGACCTGTCCGAGTTGACGGGCCACAGCACGAGCCTCGTCGAGCGTGTCCGGGCGAGTCGACAACCGATCGTGGTGACCGGCACCGAGGAGGGCGAGAGCCTGGGCGCCCACAGCGTCGTCGTCCACGGCCTGCGCAGCATCATGATCGCCCCTCTGCAGCTCGAGAACCGTCTCCTCGGCGTCGTGTACCTCGACAGCCAGCTCGCCCGGGGCATCTTCACCGCCGAGGACGCCGGCATCCTCACCGCGATGACCGCGCACATCGCGATGGCGCTGGAGACCGCGCGCGCCGCCCAGTTCGAGGTGGCGGTCCGCGCCGAGCAGCGCCGCCGACAGGACGCCGAGACGCTCCGGGAGGCGACGACGGAGCTGTCCGGGACCCTGGAACCGGTCGAGGTGCTCGCCCGACTCCTCACGCAGTCCCGACGGCTCCTCGGGTGTCGCACCGCGCGGCTGGTGCTCACCCACGGCGGGGACCTCACCGTCCACCGTCCCGGCGACGAGGCAGGCAACGCCCCGGACGGGAGCTCGGGCACGGGCTCCGGCACCGACACGGGCACGGGCACGGGAGGGTCCCCCGTGGTGGACGGCGCCACCACCACCTCCGTACTCCAGCTGATCGCCACCGGCGAGACCGTCCTCGACACCCGACCGCTGCCGAGCGTCCTGCCCGACGTCCCCGGGGTGGGCTGGATCGCGGTGCCGCTCGTCCTGGACACGGCCGAGCCTCCGACCCGCGGGCTGCTGCTGCTCCAGGCCGACCGGCCGGGGGAGGACCTGCAGAGCCGGGCCCCGATCGCCGCCGCCCTGGCCGCCCACGCCGCGACCGCCCACCAGCGCGCCGTCCTCTTCCAGGAGGTCAGAAACCTCGCCGTCGTCGACGATCTCACCGGACTCGCCAACCGACGACGTTTCTTCGAGGTCGCCGAGCGTGATCTCGCCTCGTGCCGGCGCGGTGGCCGCCCGCTGACGGTGCTGATGCTCGACCTCGACCGCTTCAAGCAGGTCAACGACACGTACGGCCACCAGACCGGGGACGAGGTGCTCCGGGAACTCGCGCAGCGGCTCGCGGCCGAGATCCGCAGCACCGACATCCTGGGCCGCTACGGCGGCGAGGAGTTCGCGCTCGCCCTGCCCGACAGCGACGCCGAGGCCGCCGCCCAGGCCGCGGAACGGCTGAGGGCTGCCGTCGACGGCGCGCCTTTCCTCACCCGCAGCGGTGCCCTGCCCATCACGATCAGCATCGGCCTGGCCGACCTCCACCCGGACGACGCCGATCTGGACGCGCTTCTGGCCCGGGCCGACCAGGCGCTCTACCGCGCCAAACGATCCGGGCGAAACCGCTGGGTCTCGGCCCGAGACCTGCCCTGACGTCCGCCGGGCTGCCGGGCTGCCGTTCCCTCACCTCCGCCTCTCCCTCGCGCCACCACAGCCAGACCTGAGCGCGGCTTTGGGACGTCCCCATACCCTTGGCCGTTTGATCATCATCAGGCCTGCACCTCCGACGAGAGGACGAGACAGTGGTTGATGCGTGGACCGACCTGGAGCACGGAGTGCAGGCGGCCTTGGAGACCTACGCGAACGTCCACCGGGGCAGCGGTCACCACTCGATCGTGTCCACCCACCTGTTCGAACACGCCCGCACGGTCGTCCTGGAGCATCTGGGACTGGATCCCACGACACATGTCGTCGTCTTCTGCACACCCCGCCGGGCCACGGCTCTCACCGCCCTTCTGCCGGCCGGCCGCTTCCGCCTGGTCTCCAGCGCGGCGATCGGGCTGCCGTTGGGCGCGCGTGCCCTGGCCGTCGAGCGCAAGACGCTCCCGCGGGGCATCCCGTTCGAGACCGGCGGCGGGACCGCCCGCCTGCTGTCCCCGAACTGGGTCATCTGGGCCGACGCACCGGACCGGTTCGAGGCGGGCACCCCCGCGATAATCCCCGCGATCGCCCTGGCGAAGGCCCTCCCCTTGCTCCGGCAGCACGGGCCGGACGCCTTCCGGGAGCCGGGCGGCCCCCGCTCGACCGCCCAGGACATCCTGCGACACGACACGCTCGAGGAGTACGCAGGGCGGGAACTGTTGACCCGGCTGCGGGAGACGCTCGTCGGGCGTGGCTACCAGGTGCCGACCGCCTCCGGTCTCCGGTCCTACGTCAACCTGGACAACGGCGCGAGCACCCCGACCTTCGCCCCGATCTGGGACGCCGTCCGCGCCGCCTGGCGCCAGCCACGGCCCGTGCAGCAGGCCATCGTCCGCGAGGTACGCGCGATCTGCGCGGACTTCCTGGGCGCTCCTGCGCCCGAGTACGAGGTCGTCTTCACCTCCAACACCACCGAAGCCCTCAACATCGCGGCCTCGAGCCTGCACAACGAGATCCGGGCGGAGGGCGGGCCAGCACTCGAACCGGTCGTGCTCAACACCTTCCTCGAGCACAACTCCAACGAGCTGCCCTGGCGGACGGGCGGCCGGTTCACCCTGTTGCGGCTGTCGGTGGATGCCGAGGGCTTCGTCGACCTGGGCGAACTGGAAACGCTGCTCGAAGCCCACAACGGGACCCAGCAGCACGGATCCCGACGCATTCGGCTGGTGACGGTCAGCGGCGCCTCCAACGTCATCGGCACCTACAACGACCTTGCCGCGATCTGTCGCCTGGCGCACCGTCACGGCGCGCGGGTGCTCGTCGACGCGGCCCAACTCGTCGCCCACCGCACGATCGACATGCAGGCCTGCGGAATCGACTACCTCGCCCTTTCCGGCCACAAGGCGTACGCCCCCTTCGGCACCGGCGCCCTGGTCTCCCGCACGGGACTGCTCCACTTCGACACCGACGAGCGCGAGCGGATCCAGGACTCCGGCGAGGAGAACGTGGCGGGGATCGCCGCGCTCGGGAAGGCACTCGTCCTGCTGGAACGGATCGGCCTGGACGTCGTGCAGGCGGAGGAGCAGGAGCTCACCCGACGGGTTCTGCTCGGCCTGGCGGAGATCCCCGGCGTGACCGTGTACGGCATCAAGGACCCGGCGTCCCCCCAGTTCCTGCGACGGGGCGGCGTGATCGCCTTCGAGCTGCGGGGCATGATGCCGGGGCGGGTGGCCCGGGCGCTGTCCGAACGGGGCGGGATCGGCGCGCGCCACGGTTGCCACTGCGCCCATCTGCTGGTGAAACGTCTGCACGGTGTGCCCGGTTGGGCCGAGCAGGTGCAGGGCTTGCTGGTGCGATGGCGGCCCGGGTTCCCGTTGCCAGGGCTCATGCGGGTCAGCCTGGGACTGCCGAACGACGAGGCGGACGTCGAGCACCTGTTGCAGACGATGAGATCCCTCGCCGCGACCGGTCGAGGACGGCGCGCCCGCACCTCAGCGGGCAGGCCGGGACACGTGGCGGACAAGGTGGTTCGGCACCGGCTCGAGGAGTGCGCAACAACCGCGGCACGCCGCGTGTTCGCGAATCCCGTCCACGAATCGGAGGCACTCTGATCGCGAGGCGCCGCCCGGGGACGGGCTCGCTCGGGTCACGTCCCCGGCCGCCCGGCAGGGCCGGTCGTTGAAGCGCTTGAAGTGATCCAGGTCGTGCAGCGCGACCGGCCCGCGCAGGCACAGGATCCCGATCCGGTCCCCGGGTCAAGCCCTCCCTGCCCGAGGTCGATCTCACTCAGGTGACGCCGTTCGCTCATGGTCCAGCCGAGGAACAGCTCCGGGGCCTGCGCCTGGCCCTGGAGCGGGGCACGGGCGTGGAGATCACGGGCGAACTGGGTCGCGGCGCTCGCGCGGTGGTGTTCCGAGTACGGCGCGAGGGCACGGAGTACGCGTTGAAGACGCTGCTGGGCACGGTGGGCTCCGGGGATGCCACCGCATTCCGTCGGGAGGGCGCCCTCCTGGCCTCGGTGCAGCATCCCGGGTTGGTGCGGATCCACGACGTGGGCGAGGTGGACGGACACCCCTACCTGGTGATGGATCTCGTCGAGGGCGAACCCCTGAACCAGGTCCTGGGCTCCGGGCCCATGGCTGTGGACCTGCTCCTGCAACTGGGCGCGGACGTCGCGGGCGGCCTGAGCGCGACGCACCGGACCGGGCTCGTGCACCGGGACGTGAAACCGCACAACATCGTGATCCGTCGCGGCGGCTCGGCGGTGCTGGTCGACTTCGGACTGATCGACCGGATCCGGGATCAGGCGGACGGCGAGGACGCCGCGACCGTCATGGGCACCCTCGCCTACGCGTCGCCCGAACAGTCGGGGATGTTGTGTCGCCCGGTGGACGGACGTTCCGACCTGTACTCGCTGGGGATCGTGCTCTACGAGTGCGCTGCCGGGAAGCGACCGTTCCCGGTCACCGACCTCGGCGAGATGTTGCGGCTGAACGCGACGGAGCCCGTGCCGGACCTGGCGGCATCGCGACCGGACCTGCCGGCCGGGTTGATCGCGGTGATCGAGAAGCTGCTCGCCAAGGACCCGGACGATCGGTACCAGAGCGGCGAGGGGGTGAGGCACGACCTGGCGCTGGTCGCGGGAGGCGACACCCTGGCGGGTGGTCCAGGGCGTGACGACCATCCCGCGCAGACCGATCATCCTCTGGTGGGCCGGTCCGCACAGGCCGCGACGCTGTCGTCCTGGTGGTCCCGGGTACGAGCCGGACAGGGCGCGTCCGTGGTGGTGCACGGGCCGGCAGGGTCGGGCAAGAGTCGGCTGGTGCGTGAGTTGCTGTCCGAGGTCGCTGCGACGGGTGGTGCGGTGCTCCGGGGCAAGGCGGTACCGGACCCGGCGGCGCCGTTGATGGCATTGCGCGCGGCGATCGAGCAGTACGCGGCCGATCTCCGCGCCCGGGATCCGAAGTCACAGGACCGAATCGTCGACGGCCTCCGCCGGGCAGCCGGGAGTGCGGCGGGCCTGTTGGGGGCGTTCTCTCCGGCTCTCGCCCGTCTGCTCGGAGTGGAGCGACCCGTCGCGGCGGATCGACACGAGCAGTTCGCGACCGCGATGGCGGTCTTCCTGGCCACCCTGGCCCGGGTCGAGGGCGGGGCGGTCCTGTTCCTCGACGACGTGCAGTGGCTCGACGAGGTGACCCGCCGGGTGCTCGACCAGGTGTCGGCGGAGCTGCCGCACACCCCGCTCCTCGTGGTGGGGGCGGCGCGGGACGGCGGAGAGGATCACACGGGCCCGGCCCCCTTCCGGACCGCGATGAGCGGAACGGTGGTCGAGGACCTGACGCTGGGCGAGATCGAGGGCGCCGCGGTGGCCCGGCTGGTGAGCAACGAACTGGCGGGGGCGCGGTTACCGGCGGAGGTGACCGAGCAGTTGGTCCGCCGGTCCGGTGGCAATCCGTTCGGGGTCCGGGAGTACCTGCGCGCGGTGCTGGACGCGGGCCTGCTGCGCCCGTCCTGGGGCGATTGGCTGCTCGATGTGGACGGCCTCGACGACCTGGCCCTGTCCTCCGACTCGCTGGGACTGATGGCGCAGCGAGTGAAGGCCCTTCCGAAAGGGCTGGTCCCGCCGCTGCGCCTGGCCGCCACGATCGGAACGCACTTCTCCGGCCGCCTGCTCGCCCGGGTCCACGGGATGCAGGAGCAGTCCGTCGGGGCCTGGCTCGATCAGGCGGGCCGGCACGGGCTGATCGAGCACCGCGCCGGGGACGACTACGTCTTCCTGCACGACCGCATCCGCGAAGCCGTGCTCGCCGGCATCGACGGCGAGGAACTCACGGATCTCCATCAGCGCATCGCCGAGGTCCTGGCCACGGACCCGGCGGCCAGGGACAGCACCACGGACCCGGCGGGCACCGCAGTAGCCACGGACGTGGACCGCGGGCTCGTGTACGCGATCGCCCAGCACGGCCTGCTCGGCCGCACCGACCGAGCGCCCGAGTGGCTGATCGGGCGCTGTCTGGCCGCCGGGCGCCAGGCATTGGCCGACCACGCTCCCGCCGAGGCCTTGGCGTTTCTCCGGCCGCTGCCCGAGCTCGCAGCCAGGACCGGGGCACAGGTCGGTCCTGGCGGGTACGAGCAGCTCGGGATCGCGCTGCACCGCACCGGTCGAATCGCGGAGGCGGTCGCGGCGTTCGAGAGTGCCCTGGAGTCCACGACCGATCGCCTGGACCGGGCACACCTGTACAGCCTGATCGCCGATGCCCACCTGTGGACCTGGAACATCCCCGCGACGCTCGCCGCCACCGAACATGCCCTGCAGGAACTGCGGCACCGGTTGCCGAGCAATCCGCTGGTGCTGACGGGCTCGGTACTTGCCTGTGCCGCCCGCGCGCCCTTCAGCTCCCTGGCTCGCCGCCTCCGCGGCCGGCCACCCGAGCGCCGCCGCCGAGAGCTTCGTCTGCTGGCCCGACTGTACGTGCTGGCAGGGGACGTCATGTGGCTGTGCTACCGGCCTGACGTCCAGTGGTTGTTCACCATGCTCGCCCTGCCGGCGGTGAACCGGGTGGGAGTCTGCGAGGAGTACGTCCGGGTCCAACGCTCGCTGGGGGCGTGTTCCCGGCTTGCCATCCGCCGGTCCGGGGCCCGGCGGGAGAAGCGTGCCCGGGAGTGCGCCGCCGAGATCGGTGACCCGGGTCTCATCGCCGAGGTGGCCGGATACGCCGCCTTCGCCGCGGTCGCCGCCGGGGGCAGCTTCACCGATGACCAGTACCTCTCCTGTCTGGCCGAACACCGGCGTTGGTTGGAACTGGGCCTGCACGTCAATCTGATCGCGGCCCTCGTCTGCGAGGAACTCGTCAAGGGGCACCCCCGTCTGGCTCTCGACTGGCATCGGCAGGGCCAGGACACGTTGGGGGACGACTACTGCGAGAGCCACCCGTTCTCGTTCCTCGGTATCCCGGTCGCTGCCCAGACCGGCAAGGTCGAGGAGGCACAACGCCGGTTGGAGGTCGCCCGGCACGCCCCCGGGGTCGATCATCCGGGAGGCGAACAGAACCTCCTGTGCCTCACGGAGACGATCGCGCTGACCGAACTCGGTGACCACGGCCCGGACTTCGGTCGGGCGACCGCCAGCTTCACCAGCCTGGTGCCCAAGCCGAAGCTCATCATCCCCTCGAACAGAGTCTTCTACGTGTTCCAGGCGTACGGTCGGGCGGCCGCCTACCGCACCGCGACGTCGGCCCACCGGGAGGAGGCGCGCGCCGCTGCCGAAGCCGCGATCGCGCAGTTGGGTGAACTCGCCAACCGCCCTGTGTTGTGCGCACATCACCACGCACTGCGCGCCGAACTGGAACTGCTCGGCGGGGATCCGGAATCGGCACTGGTGGAGGCGGCCCAGGGGGAGGACCTCGCGCTGCGCCACGATGTGCCCCTGGCGCTCTACGAAGTGGCCCGGGTGCGGTCCCGGGCGCTGACGGTGATCGGGCAGCCGGAACAGGCCAAGCTTCAGGCCTGGATCGCCCTGCACCTGGCGCTGCACCATGGCTGGACGTTGCGGGCCCAGTGGGCCCGGGCGGAGTTCGGGCTGGACGGGGACGACGGGTCGGGCTTCGGCAGCTACTCCTGGCCGAGTCGTTCCGTCTCCCAAGGCGATCTCGCCGGCGGGATGACCCTGCTCCAGGAGCGACGCCGGCTGCAGGTCCTCGAACGGGTCGGCCTGGCTGCGTCCCGCCTTCTCGACCCCGGCGAGCTCATGCAGGTCGTCCTCGAAGAGACGATCAAGGTACTGGCGGCGGAGCGGGCGTTCCTGTTCCTCCTCGACGAGGACAGCGGAGCCCTGACCTGCCGGGCGGCTCGGGGGGTTGACGGCCGGCTGCCGGACGCCCCGACCGCTTACGCCGCCAGCCTGGTGAGCCAGGTGGCAGCCACCGGCGAGGCGGTGGTGGTCACCGGGACGGACAGCGGGGCCGCGCGGGGATCCGAGAGCGCTGTGATTCACGGTCTGCGCAGCGTCCTCGTCGGCCCGCTGCGCCTGGCAGGTCACACCGTCGGGGTGATCTACCTGGACAGCCGGATCGCCAAGGGGATCTTCACCTCGGCCGACAGCGGCCTCCTCACCGTGATCGGCAACCAGATCGCCGTGAGTCTGCAGACCGCCCGAGCCTCACGGTTGGCGGTGGAGAAGGCGATCGCCGTGCAACAGCGTGACACCGCCGAGCTCCTGCGCACGTCCATGCGCACGATCTCGGAGTCGTTGGACTCCGACGAGGTCCTCACCCGTATGGCGGAGGAGTTCGACCAGCTCCCCGCGTTGCCCAGCACGGACGTGTGGCTCATCCGTCGCGACGGCCAGGTCCTCCACCCGACGGCCTGCTCCCGGGAGACGGGACCCACGCGGACCCAGCCCACGCAGACCGAGTCTCCGGGATCCGGGGCCGGGGAGGTCCGATCCTCCTCGACCGACCCGAGCTGCGCGACGTGGCGCGAGTCGGTGGACGCCACCGACGACGTGTGCGCCCTCGACCTGGCCGAGCCGGTGACCGGTGAAGGCGTCAACCGGCTGCCGAGGCCCCTCCGCCGGATCCTCGACGCTCAACTGCGAGGGGTCACCTCCTGGCTGTTGGTGCCGCTCGACGCTGCCGGTCGGCGCGTGGGGGTGCTGCTACTCGTCGATGTGGCCGCTGAGGCCTATTCCGAGACGCACACCCGCCTGGCCGGCGCGCTCGCCAGCCAGGGGATGACCGCCTACGAGAAGGCCGAGCTGTTCGCCCAGACCCAGCGTTTCGCCGTCACGGACCCTCTCACCGGGATCGCCAACCGCCGTGCCTTCTTCGAGCAGGCCCATCGGGCTCTGGTCAGTGCGCAGCACCGGTCCCACCCCCTGGCGATCCTCATGATCGACATCGACCGGTTCAAGAAGATCAACGACACCTACGGTCACCAGACCGGCGACGAGGTGATCCAGGAGGTCGTGGCCCGGATCCTCACCCGCCTCCGAGTCGACGACATCCTCGGCCGGTACGGCGGCGAGGAGTTCGCGCTCGTCGCCCCCCACCTGCCGCCCGACGCGGCGGAAGGCCTCGCCGAGCGGCTCCGCCAGGCGGTGGCGGAGGAGCCGTTCGAGACCACGCACGGTCCCCTTCCGGTCACCGTGTCCGTCGGGGTGGTGTCCCACACGCCCGGCCCGGTCGACACGAGCCCGCTCCGCGACCTCGTCGACCGTGCGGACCAGGCCCTGTACGAGGCCAAGCGGACCGGGAAGAACCGCGTCTCCCAGTGGGAGGCATCCTGCGGCGACCAGGCAGGGGCTCGTGGACCGTCCGCCGACGCCAGGGTAATCAGCTTCGGGGAGAGCTGAGGAAGGCCCGCGCGCATGAACCAGGCCGGAAGCGGCCCGACCTCGCGCGGAGGTTCAGCCCGGGAGGAAGGAGAACCGCACCTCGCGGGTCGGGTTGTCCACGTTGAGGTCGACCAGGCACACGCTCTGCCACGTCCCCAGGGCCATCCTGCCGCCCTGCACGGGGATCGTGGCATGCGGTGGGACCACGGCAGGCATGACGTGCGAGCGACCGTGGCCCCTCGAGCCGTGCCGGTGCTGCCACCGGTCGTCCGCGGGCAGCACCTCGCCCAGCACGGCGAGCAGGTCGGCGTCCGAGCCGGATCCGAGCTCCAGCACGGCGATCCCGGCGGTCGCATGCGGCACGAACACGTTCAGCAGACCGTCGTCCTCGCCGGCGACGAATGTCTCGAGGTCGGCGGTCAGGTCGAGCACTCGCTCCCGGGAGCCGGTGCGGTAATGGCGGATCTCGGTGCGCATCCGGCCAGGCTAGCGGGGTGGCGGGATCCCGCCCGAGGATCGCCTGCTCGGCGAACCGCCAGCCCCCGTGTCCGTCGGGGTCGCGGCAGCGCCGGGGATCACCGCCCCGGGCGTGGACGTCCCCTCGACCGAGGCATGGTCGCCGACAGGCGCCAGGACGAGTCGATCACGTCCACCGCTCTTGGCGATGTAGAGCGCCCGGTCCGCGAGGCCGAGCAGGTCGACGGGATCCAGGACCCCGTCCCAGATCGCCACGCCGACCGAACACGTCTGCTCGTTCGGAACGGCGCACCGCAGCCGCTCCAGCAGGGCCAGGGCCCGGTCCTGGCGATGATCGACGAGCAGGACGGCGAACTCCTCCCCACCCCAACGAGCGAGGAAGCCGTCCTGGCCCAGGGTCTGCTTCCAGGCGTCGGCCGCCGCCTGGAGGAGCTCGTCCCCGGCGCGGTGGCCGTGCCGGTCGTTGAAGCGCTTGAAGTGATCCAGGTCAAGCAGTGCGACCAGGCGGAAGGCGCTGTCCTGGGTGCCCGAACGGCGGACCCGGTCGAGTTCTTCGTCCCAGCTCCGCCGGTTGGGTAACCCGGTCAGGGGATCGATCCGGGCCAGCTGCGCGACCTGGGCGGTCTGGGCACGCAACTGCTGCAGCAGGTCCCAGATCCGCGCGGCGACCAGGGCACCGAGCAGCAGCGCGCCCGCGCCGAGCCAACCCGGATGCTCCAGGCGTCCCACGGCGTTCAACGTCACCAGGATGGCCGTCGGTAGCAGGCTGGCGACGGTCAGCGCCACCAGGCGGATCGCGCTGAGCACTCCCCCGGACGGCGACGTCTCACGCACGATCGACGGCCGGGTGGTGGGGATCGGACAGGTGTCGCTGGTGGCGTCAGTGGTGCGGGCGGCACAGGCGGCGCCGAGCGCCACCAGCAGGTACCACCCCTGCCACAGGGCGTTGATCCAGCGCGGGTAGGAATCGCCGCCGATGGTCAGCTGGATGATGTTCCAGCCGATGTCGGCCACCAGGGTGCAGCTCTGCGCGGCCAGCAGCAGCCAGTGCATCGGTGCGCGACCGGCAGGGACGATGATCATCCGCACCACGAGGTAGATCACGAAGACATCGGTGATCGGGTACGCGGAGCTGACCACCTTGGCCAGGAGACTGAGCGAACGGTCACCCACCACCGGCAGGACGAAGAAGACCACGGAGAGCACACCGGCGCTGACCGCCACGATCACGGAGTCCAGGACGTCACCGCGATAGGTGACCGGGGACCGGCGTGAGTTGACCTTCAGGACACCCACCAGCAGCACCAGCAGTCCGCTCGTGAAGAACGCCTCCGCCGGGGTCGGCCAGGTCTCGCTCGCGGTCAACTCATAGGGCGCAGAGATGTACTCCCCGAGCAGGAAGATCAGGCAGCCCGCGGTGACCACGCACCAGGGGCCACGTTCGGGCCGAGGTATCCGCGATGTCGCGACGACCAGGAGCGCACAGCTCAGGGTCACCGGGACCAGATACGCGATGATCCCTGCTTCCGACTCCGGATCGGGGACGGCGGCCGCCCCCATGGCCAGCACCACCACGAGCGCCCACACCTGCCAGATCAGGCCGCGCCCTGGCCCGCTCGGTCCCACCCTTCCACTTCGGCAGGCAGGCCCTCCCGGCTGAGCATTGACCATCAGCCGAGCGCCCGGGCCCGGTCCAGTCCCGGGCTCGGGCGCAGTCCCCGGTCCGAGCTCAGTTCGGGGAATCGGTCCGGGGCTCGGGCGCAGTCCCGGCCCCGGCCCGATGCGGCGGCGTGCCGGCGAACCGCCTCCGCAACTCGGCGAGTCGCCGTGCGGCGGGCGGAACTCAGCTGCGGCGAGGCACCGGCACCCGGGCGAGATCGTGCGCGACCACGATCGCGCCGTCGAAGTACTGCGCGGCCTCGGCCCCGAACACCGCCGGGTCGGGGTAACGCCGCGAGAAGTGGGTGAGCACGAGAGTGCGGACCCCGCACGCGGCGGCGACCCTCCCGGCCTGCCCGGCGGTGAGGTGCCCGTGCTCGTGGGCGAGATCCGCATGCACGTCGAGGTAGGTCGACTCGGTGACGAGCAGGTCCACGCCCTCCGCGAGCGTGTGGACGGCAGCACACAACCGGGTGTCCATGACGAAGGCGAAGCTCTGCCCGGGCCGCGCCTCGCTGACGTCGTCGAGGAGCACCGTCCCGGTCCCGTCCTCCCGGTCGAGCCGACCCTCGCGTTGCAGCCGTCCGACGTCGGGACCGTGGACGCCCAACGCGGCGAGCCGGTCGGGCAGGATCCGGCGTCCGTCGGGCTCGACCAGGCGATAGCCGTAGGCCTCCACGGGGTGGTCCAGCCGATGCGCGAGGAGCGTCCCCGCCCGGGTGTGTGCCACGACGCCGTCACCGGCCAACGGCTCCTCGCGCAGGCGGGCGATCTCGTGGAAGACCGAGGCATGTCGCAACCTCGCGAAGTACTCGGCTCCGGATCGCGGATAGTGCGCCGTCACCTCGTGCGGCACGCCGTCCAGCGACAGACGCTGCACGATGCCAGGCACTCCGAGGCAGTGGTCCCCGTGGAAGTGCGTCAGGCACAGCCGGGTCACCTCGGTCACGGTGGCCCCGGCCAGGCTCAGCTGCCGCTGGCTGCCCTCGCCCGGATCGAAGAGGAAGCCCTCGCCGTCCCAGCGCAGGAGGCACCCGTTGTGGGCTCGCTCCCGGGTGGGCACCTGGGAGGCGGTGCCCAGGACGACGAGTTCTCGCACCGACACAGGCTCGACCCTACGGCTCCGCGGTCCCGACCAGGGTCGCTCAGGGCCCGCTCTCGCCGCACTCTCGGCGAATTCGCGGCGCCCTCGATGAATTCGCGGCGTTCAGGGGGCCGAACCAACCCGGGGAGGACGAGGGCCAGCAATCCCGGCAACCACGACACAACACCCCGAGCAGTGGCAGAACGTGCCGGACGGAGCGGAACGTGTCAGGCGGGGCGGAACCCGTTTCAGCCCGTTCAGGTGGAGCGGAACCTGTTCGGACGGAGCAGAACCTGTTCAGGTGGCAAGAAATCATGATCGTCACAGGAATCAGCGAAGAGATCATTTGCGAGTGCCACAGGATCCAGCCGGGACCGCGTAGCGAAATTCAGGGACGGCTGTTCCGGTCTGCCTCACCGTGCGCAGTGGCCGGTTGATGGACAGCGAGGTAGTGATCCGTCAGGACGTCGCTGACATCACGGCGAGGATCGTAAGCGATCACGTCCGAACAGACCTGGCAGCGCACCTCCGGCATTCGGGTCGTCGTCACCGGGAAGGTGCGGCGGCGGGAGGCACTACGCGCAGCCGCCGAGCGGGCCGGAGAAACGGATCGGGGGCGGGATCCGGATGGCCCTGGCAGGTCCTCGTACTCCGGGAACACAAACGCATTGTCCGAGGTCGTCACGTGTTGCATCTCCTCTCTGCGGTCGTGGCCAGCAGGAAGAACGCCTGGGCCTCGACCGAACTTCCCGGCCTGTCGAACCGCGGCGCGCCGCAGACCGGCACGACGAGTCCTTGGGTGTCGACGTGCTCCCGCGCGGTGGCGGTGAGTGATCTGCCGTGCTCGAGACGAGACGGAGGGAGCCATCCGTCTGCCACGCCGGTAAATATGGAGTAGGCGAGCATCTGGGCGAGATTTACCTCTTCGAAGGAATCTGGATCATCCACGACGTCGTGGAAGCGACCTGATGCTGCTCGATATCGTAGGCAGGAGTCAATGATGCAGCAGGCGTGTTCCGCGGTCTCCCGCCAGAAACCGCCGGCCGCGACGTGGGCAGGCAGGTGATGCAGGGCCCGGGCGATTCCGGCGATCACCCAGCCGGAACCGGATCCCCAATGTGCCGCGCGGCTGAGAGAACCCGACGACTCGTCCCACTGATGCGCATACAGCCCGCTCGCCGGGTCGAACAGCCGGCGACGGTGTCCGTCCAACTGCGCCTGTGCCGCAGCGAACCGGCCGCAACGGGCGAGCAGCGGCACCACCATGTACACGGTGTCGACCCACACCTGGGCGCTGTGCCCGAGGTGGAAGAGCGTCCCGTCCGCAGCGCGAGGCGCGGCGTGATCCAGCCAGGTGAGCTGCCGATCCAGCCCCTGCCGCAGATTCCCGTCCGGCCCCGACGAAGACTCGGCACCCAATAAAGACTCGGTACCCGACGAAGGATCGGCGCCCGACGGTGACCGCAACCCGGAGCCCGATCCCGATCCGCACCCCTGGAACGCGGCGAGTACGACCTCGCCCGCCGCGGCACCGTTGACAAGGTCCCACTCCTCGGCGGTGCCGAGTTGCCCCGCTTCGGTCTGCAACTGCACGGCGTCTCGCGCCATCACCGGCACCAACGAACCAAGCCGGAGGTCCAGCACGGCATGTCCGAGGACGCCCTGTTCCCAGGACTTCCGCTGCATCGCGAGGGCCGCCCGCAACACCCGCCGTTGAAGCGGGTCGAGTGCGCCCTCCCCGGTTGCGGGTGGCCCATGGTGTCCGTCACTCATCTCCCGTACTCCTGCCCCGAGGACCCCGGCGATATGCCGGCAGTGCCGTGACTTCTCGGCCCACCAGCACCTGGCACTCCTGCCTCGTCAACCCCCGACTCCCCCGCCTCACCGGCACTCGACCCCCAGCCCGGCCAACGCCCGACTCCCCTTCGACGGGTGCCTGGTTCCCGGCCTCACGGCGACCGGGCCTCCCCACCC
The DNA here is from genome assembly GCA_964583765.1 of uncultured Kineosporiaceae bacterium. Classification (GTDB taxonomy): domain Bacteria; phylum Actinomycetota; class Actinomycetes; order Actinomycetales; family Kineosporiaceae; genus CAZOWW01. Next base: position 9,404 of record CAZOWW010000054.1, on the reverse strand, counting down.
AGGACACCGACCACTCCCACCCACAAGACCGATCGACGTCCCTACCCAGGACACCGACCTCCCGCCCACGACACCGACCGATGTCGCCGCCGTTCCCGACGTCGCCCCGGAAGGAACTCGGGCGAGGAACAGGCGAACAGTTATACATCGGGCGATCGGATGTCCAAGGACCGGACATCGTACGGCCATGCACACAGCCTGCCTGGTCGTGCTCTCGCGGGAAACCCAAATCCGAATCATCACTCGGGAAGAGGTGGTCCGAGGAGCAGCGATACCGGGAGCCCTCTCGCCCGGCGAGACCTCGTGGCAGGACCCGCCGAGGGCAGGAAGACCGACGAGAACGGGCGTCGCTCGAAGCTAAGACGAGGACGCGACAGGACAGGCGGGAGACTTGGGCGCGTCCCCGACCGCCGTGCCAGGATCCCAGCATGCACGAGACCGAGCTCTGGCGCACTCCCGAAGAGATCTTCGAAGCGCGGGATCGGCTGGAGCGACGCCTCGGTTGGCGACGTCCGGCCGTCTACGGGATCGGGTGGGCGCGAGACACACAACCCGAGGCTTCCGGAGCCGGAGGCACCATCGATCAGGCGACGATCGTCCGCTACAACGTGGGCGAGCACTATCTGCCGGCGGTGGTCCTGGCCACGGTCCTCGGGCACCGCGACGGATCACGGGCATACCGGCTGACCCCCGCCCAGCTGCAGGAAGCCGTTGAGGCCCTGGCACCGGCCGAGGCCTGCACCGCCTTCGAGCACCCCAACCTGTGGGCCTGGCGTGCCATGGTGGCCGAACCCCGACAGGGTCGGAGCATCCTGGCGATCTTCGTGACCGACCTCGGGGAGCCATGCGCGGACCCCTACGCCGAACAACTCCGTCGGCTCGCGCACGGCCCGGATCTGCACGGTTCCTGACCCTGCAGGGTGTCGCTGACCCTGCATTGCGCGGCTCCTGACCCTGCCGGGGGTCGCTCACCGCCGGACGCGAGGAACTTCCAGCGCCAACTCGGCCCCACGGAGGCGCCAGGAATGCGCGACCTCGTACCCCTCGCGGCGCAGCACCTCACGGGTCTCCGGCAACAACGACTCCTCCGGTGTGCGGCACCCGTCCACGCAGGCCACCCACACCCGGGGTGGGCGACCGAGACAGGTCGCCGGGCTGCACTCGACGCCGTCCAGACGAGCCGCATCGAGGGCGCTGCGCCGCAGAAGCGGATCCTCGGGACGGAACCGGCGAGGAAGGTAGGCAGCCACCCCGACCCGGAAGCGCAGCCCCCCGCTCCCCGGCATGACGAGGGCGTCCCCGGGCCGCACCTGTGCGTGCAACAGCGCGGCGATCTCCGGGTAGTCCGGCTGACCGGCGCGAGTGGCGGAGCGCACGTCCACCTGGGCCGGCAGACCCAACAGGGCCACGGCGACGACGAAGATGACGGCCGCCCGCCGTCCCAGGGCGCAGGCTCCCACCGCGGCCAGCACCGCGGCCCCCACCACGATGTGGATCAGATACCGCGGGCGCACCAGCGGCACCTGTTCCGACAGTACGACGAGCAGGACCGGCGGCACGAGGAGCAGGGACGCGGCCAGCAGCGTCCGACCGCGAAAGCGCAGGACACCGACGACGGCGACCACCAGCACGAGCTCCGCCACCGCGCTCGAGCCGAAGACCTGGCCCGGTAGGGCCTGCACCTGGGCGAGGCTCAGCGGCGGGATCCAGGAGATCTGCCCCCGCTGCCGCCAGCCCACCACGGCGATCGGGGAGACCGCCAGGAGCGCCAGCGCGACCGTCCTGCCCCAGGAGCGCACCAGTGCCGTCGGTGCCCGCACCTGTCGCCGCTCGACCAGGACGACAAGGAGATGCGGTACCAGGACGAGCAGGGTGGTCAGTTGGACGGCGCCGAGCGCAGCAATGCCCAACCCGTAGCGGACCCAGTCCGCGCGGGCCTGGCGCTGCACGGCGACGACGAGAAGGAACGCCGTCCCGGCCACGAGCAGGACCGCAAGGGCGTACGGTCGCGCCTCCTGGCCGTACCGGGAGACGACCGGGAGGCAGCCGAAGGTCAGGCCCGCCACGCACCCTTCCCACCGGCCGAAGAGTCGCGCCGCGAGCGCGGCCGTCAACCCGGCCGAGCCGGCCATGGCCAGTGCGGACGGCAGGCGCAGGGCGGTCGGCGAGTCCCCGACCACGCCGATCCACCCGTGCAGGAGCAGGTAGTACGGCGCCAGCACGGCGTCACCGTGGCGCAGGAGCCGGACGAGGTCCAGCAGGGGCCGCCGGGCCGCCGAGTAGGTCGCCAGCTCGTCCTGCCACAGCGCAGGGCGGCCGATGTCGATCAGGCAGATGACGAGGGTCGCCGCCGCGGGAAGCACCCAGAACACGCGTGCGCGGAGCCACGACAGCACCAGGGCGATACCTGCCGCCGGCCACATGGACGCCGGGTCCCGGCGACCGTGCAACAGCGCGGCCTCGGACGATCGGGAGACCTTCGGCGCGGTGATGGCCTCCACTCGCATCGCCGTCGCTCCTTCCCCGTGGCAAGTCACCGTCGCAAGTCCCCGTTGCGTCGAGCCGGCCCCACCGGCACACCCCCATCGACGGACCCGAGCCGCCGCTGTAGCGCGCTGCGCACTCCGGCACGGCGCGGTTCGGCGCAGTCAGGAGCGCGGATCGGCTCCTCCGGTCGCACGGTGTCGGTCCCACCGATTCAGACCCGCGGCCGAAGCCGACCACCGGCTCCTCGGTCGTTCTCGGGTCGAGGGGCACCATCGGGGCCGGAAGTCACGAATCTCCCCGACGAACTCCGGCACAATGACTACTCGTGCCCAATCGGAGACGCTCAGTGCTTGCCGGAAGCGGTGGGGCGCTGATCGCAGCCGGACTGATCGGCAGCGTCGCCGTCGTCCATCTCAGCCGCACCCCCGTCGACACGGCCACGACTGCCGGATTCGATCTCGCCGCGATCGGCACGGCGATCGGCCTGGGCACCACGTTGTTCCGGTGGTGGCGCACGAGCACGGACCACCGCCCGACGCTCAGCACCCTTGCCCAGGTACAGGCGGCGGCCGAGCAACTCGCCATCCTCACTCGCGACGTCTGGCGGACCGAGGCGACCGCCCGACGCATCGTGACCCCGGCGCCGGCCGCCGTCCGCTGGAAGTGGGGGTCCAGCGAGGTCTCCTGCGACCCACGCGCGGCGGAGGAGAACACGGTCCCCGGTGCCCGGCCGACCCCCATTCCGGCGCCGAGCCCTTGGTCGCAACCGTGCGCGGGAACACCGGCGGCCGCACTCCGCTCGGGCGGCCTTGCCCAGCCCGAGACCGCACTCGAGACCGCACCCCCCGGGCTGAGCCCCTCCCCCCGGTCCGTCTCGCCGGCAGGGTCTGTCTCGCCGGCAGGGTCTGTCTCGCCGGCAGGGTCCGTTCCGTGGCCCAGGTCCGTTCCGTCGGCGGGGTCCGTCCCCTCCCCCGGGACCGTTCCGTGGCTCGGGGACGCCCTGATCCCCTCCGACCCCTCGGTGGTGGACCTGCGGGACGGGATGCGCGCGGACCGCACTGATCCCGCCGAGATCGGGGCGCCGGAGAGACGCGGTGCGCTGCTCGAGTCCGGCATCGTCACCCGGCTGCACGACGAGGTGTACGCGCGGCTGCCGCACGGCCGCCTGGTGTTGCTCGGCGGTCCGGGGACCGGCAAGACCGGCGCGATGATCCTGCTCCTGCTGGCAGCACTGGAGCACCGGGAGTCCGCGAGCGCCGAGGAACGCGACCGGATCCCGGTCCCGGTCTGGCTCACTCTGGGCAGCTGGGATCCCTCGTCGCAACCGTTGCTGGCGTGGGTGCGCGAGACGCTCGCCCGTGACCACCCCTACCTGCATGCCGCGGAGTTCGGACCCGATGCCGTCGCCGAGATGCTGCGACGCGGCACGCTCGTGCTGTTCCTCGACGGCCTCGACGAGATGGATCCACGGGTGCAGGGGACGGCGCTGGCGCGCATCGACCGCGAGGCGCCGCACCTGCGCATCGTGCTGAGTAGTCGTTCGCACGAGTTCGACGAGGCCTGCCGGGCAGGGAGCCTGCACCACGCCGCGGTCATCGAGATGGAGCCGGTGGGCCCTGAGACCGCCGCCGCCTACCTGATCAACGATCAGATCGGCCTGCAGCGGGAACGGTGGCTGCGGGTCGGCCATCACCTGCGGAGCGAACCGGACGGCGCTGCGGCACGAGCGCTGAACATTCCGCTGACGCTCTCCCTGGCGCGGGAGACCTACGAGGTCCAGGACCCCACGGAGCTCGTGGACCGCACCCGGTTCCAGGATCCGGAGGCGCTGCGCCGACACCTCATGGAGCGGCTGCTCACCATCGCCTACCCGAACCCCTGGCGGCGCCGGCAGGCCCGTCGCTGGCTCACCTGGCTGGCGGTCCAGCTGGGCTGCTACCGGGACATCGGCTGGTGGCAGGTTCCGGGCTGGACGTCGCGGCGCGGGTTGCGCCTGCTCGCAGCCCTGCTCACCGGGCTGCTGACCGGCGTGTTCGGCGCGGCACTGGGCGCCTGGGCCGGCTCGGGGCTCGTCCTTGACGTCCACGGCGTCCACCAGGGCTCGGGCGTGCTCGCCGGCATCGAGCGTGGACTTCCGGCAGGCCTGCTCCTCGGCCTGCTGGTTCTGCGCCGTATCCGCATCCGGTCCCCGCATCGCAGCGCGCCACGGTGGCTCCGCCTCGATGAGCTGCCCGGAGTCATCGGCCGGGTGGTGGGTGACGCACTGTTCTACGGCGTGTCCTTCGCGGGGACCGGCCTGCTGGGTGGGTGGCTCGCGCAGCTGGTCGACCCGCAGGACGGCGGTCCCTGGAACATGCTGCGCACCTGCGGGGGGTTGGGTCTCGCGGTCGGCCTGGCCGTGGGCGCGGCTCACGGACTGGTGCGGGGGGTCCGGGGTGTCTGGCGGGTGCCCCTGGCCGATGTCCCGGCCGCGACTCCTCGCGGGTCCTTCCGGGCGGCCCGCTCGAGCGCGCTGCTGGGCACGGTCGTCGAAGGACTGTCCGTGGCCGCCGCCGGCGGGTTCGTCGCCCGGTCCGCGCTGGGTGGCCTTCTCGGCCCGCAGGCGACGGTGGTGGTGAGCGTGTGTGCGGCCGTGTTCCTCGGCGTCTCGGCGGCCGTGACCTCGGTGCCGGACTCCACGCGGATCGGGCTCTTCCGGTTGTCCTGCCTGACCTTGTTCCTGAGCGGGACCGGCCCGTTGCGCCTCCTGCACGCGTTGGAGGACGCCCACCGTCGTCAGGTGCTGCGTCAGGCGGGGGCCGTCTACCAGTTCCGCCACGCCGAGCTCCAGGACCACCTCGCCCGCAGCCGGGGGCGCTGAACCGGCCGGACCCCTGTCGTGGGGCCGACCCGGGACTCGGCGGCTCGCGGCGGACGTGACTACGGTGGGCGGCGGTGTGAGCGCGGCCAGGGGTTCCCTGCGCCGATGGGAGGGACGGTACACATGCCAGGAGGCCACCCGCTGTCCATGCCCTTCGACGAGGGTTTCCTCGACGTCGGCGACGGTGACCTCGTGCACTGGGAGGTCAGCGGGAACCCCGAGGGCAAGCCGGCGGTCCTGCTGCACGGTGGTCCGGGAAGTGGCAGTGCGCCGGGACACCGGCGGTACTTCGACCCGGACCGCTACCGGATCATCCAGTTCGATCAGCGCGGGTGCGGTCGCAGCACACCCTCCGCAGCTGATCCGGACACCGAGCTGTCGACCAACACCACACATCACCTGATCGCGGACCTGGAGCTGCTGCGGGCACACCTCGGCGTGGAGCGGTGGCTGCTCTGGGGCGGATCCTGGGGAGTGACCCTGGCCCTCGCCTACGCCGAGCGGTACCCCCACCGGGTGATCGAACTCGTGCTCCTCTCGGTGACCATGACCCGACCGCAGGACGTCCACTGGCTGTACCACGGTGCCGGACGCTTCCTGCCCGCCGAGTGGGCACGCTTCCGGGAGGGCGGCGGGAACGCCGAGGATCTCGTCGCCGCCTACGACCGGCTGCTCAACGCCGACCCCGATCCCGAGGTGCGTGCCCGGGCCGCGAGGAGCTGGTGTGCCTGGGAGGACGCGGTCGTCTCGCTCGAGGACGGCTGGACCCCGGACCCGCGCTACCAGGACCCCGCGTTCCGGATGACCTTCGCGCGGATGTGCGCGCACTACTTCTCGCACACGGCATGGCTCCAGGACGGCGAGCTCCTGGACGGCGCCCACCGTCTCGCCGGCATCCCGGGGGTCCTGGTGCACGGCCGGTTCGACCTGGGCAGCCCCGCGGAGGTGCCGTGGCTCCTCGCCCAGGCCTGGCCGGACGCGGAACTTCACCTGGTCGACACCGGTCATCGAGGCGGCCGATCCATGTCCGAGCGGACGATCGAGGCACTCGACCGCTTCGCCGACAAGTCCGGCAGCTGACCGCCGCTGCCGCACGGAGTCCCCGCCGGGCCGGACCTGCCCGAGTCCTGGGCCCGGCCCTTGGCGACGGCGAGCTGCCGGGGGCGTGACCGGTCGAGGCCGGTGACGGGGTCCTCCTGCCGATGCCGTCCCCGCGCGGGAACCGGCGTCAGAGCCAGCGCCGGTGCCGGTGCCGGAGGCAGTATCGGTGCCGGAGGCAGTATCGGTATCGGCACGGGTGCCAGAGCCGGTGCCGGTGCCGGCATCAATGTCGGTGTCGGATTCGGCATCGGAGGCGAGGCCGCCGACGCCAGCCGCACCAACTCGGAGCCGCTGGCCAACAGACGGTGGGGCAGCGGAGCCTCGGTCAGCCCGCTCGGCGGCAGCCCTCGCACCGCCGGCACCAGGACCACCCCGCCCCTTTCCCAGAGCGCTGCGGTCGCCGGCCCGCAGAGCGATCGCAGCCCGCCCGTTCGGCGTCCCGTGCCCGCCAGCGCGAGCACGACGGACCGGCCCACCACCCCACCGTCCGCGGCATGCGCCGCAGGCAAGGCCCGCTCGGCGCGCAGAGCCTGCTCGGCGCGCTCCAGCCCGCGAGGGTCCGCCCGGCAGACCACGACCGTTCCGGCATGCGCCGGCATCTCCGGAACCGACGGGGCCCAGCCGTGGTCGACCACGGTGAGCCGGCTCTCAGTGCCGGTGACGCCGGCAACCTCGAGCCCAGGGCCGGGCGCCGGATCATCGGGAACCGCGACGACCGCCGAAAGGCCGGAGGACGCCGGACGGGGTGGGGGCAGGACGACGAAGACCCCGCCTCGCCACCCGCACTGTCCGCCGTCGTCGAGGTCGATCGGGGAGCGGACCTGGACCACGCCCGCCAGGCCCGAGCTGCCGGCGGCAGCGCCGTCGACGAGCCACACCTGGCGCCACCCCCGCGCGGCATCGGCCATCGCCAGCGCGAGCGTCGAGCACCCCGCTCCGGGGCTGACGGACCACACGACGATCAAGCGGGCCCCTGTCGGGACAGGTGAGTGGTCGCGCCGAGCAGACCGGTGGAGCAACACCGGACGACCCGGGCCAGGGTCAGGGGCAGGGTCCTGAGCAGGGGCAGGGCCACGGTCAGGGTCCTGAGCAGGCTGTTCCGCGGCCACCTCCGGTGAGAGGACCGTCGTCGGGTCCTCCGCCGGTGCCGTGGGCGCAGGGCCGGGGACCCTCACCCGGCCCGATCTCAGTAAGTGCTGCAGCTCGGCGACGGAGAGGAACGGCACGGCCTCCGGTGCCGGGACCCCGTCTCGGACGGGCAGCGCAGGTCCCTCTCCCGCGGCGGAACGGGTCAGCAGGCGCATGACCCAGCACCGTCCCGGTCGGGCGTCCCCGGGGTGCCCGACCCGTCGCTCACGAGGGACCGCGGCAGGGTCCGGGCGTGGACGGCGGCGGCCCGAAGTGCCTCGACCTGACGGGGAACGGCGTGCCAGGGCCGGGCGGTCGCCCAGAGGGTGCCACCGGGCAGGACGTCCGGATTGGGCACCAGCCAGGCGCCGTCCAGCAGGTGCCGGTCCACGGTGTCCGACAGTGCCTGCGTGGTTCCCGGCAGGGCTTCGAGGAACCCCGAGGCCGCCGGCCCGTCGGCCTGGCCCAGGAGCTCCTGGAAGAGCCGCCCCCGGCTCCGGCGTACTGCTTGATCGATCTCCAGGGACTGCCGCAGGGGCATCAGGTCACCGCCGTCGAGGCTCGCCAACCGCGCAGGACGGGCGGTCACCCGGTGGAGGAGTACCGCATGCCGGCGCAGGGCCATGGCCACGGCGGTCCCCTGCCGCAACGGGGAGCGCCCGAGAACGTCGGCGAACGCCAGGCAGGACCGGCTGTGCGCCATGGTGATCTGACGGATCCGCTCGGGGCGGATGTGCGGCGCGGTCTGCAACAGAGCGATCAGTTGGTGCTGCGCCGGATCGAGGTCCGCGGCACCACGGACCTGGACGAGGGCGCGGTTCGCCCGACCCGCCGATGCCGGTGGTCGGGTCCCGCTCTCGCCGGGGTGGCTGACTTCGGCAAGACGCTCCGAGGCCAACCGGAGGCCCGAGCGGGACGCGGCCCGCAGTGCGAGCGCCGCTTCCGCGCAGGACGGCATCCTGGCCCCGGCGTCCGCCAGATCCTGGTCGAGATCGACCACCGCAGCCGCGAAACCTGCAATGGCCGACCAGACGCCCGAGACGGGGAGCGCGGGAGGTGGCCCCGTGGTCCAGGCGTGCTCGGCGAGGATCGTGTGGCGGAGCAGCGCCCGCCAGGCGGTACCCGCGTCGGAGGTGCTGGGCAGGCAGAGGAGCTCGCTGGGCGCGAGGTCGAGACCCACCCTGGGGTGCCGGGCAAGTGCACGGCCGAACACCGCAACCGGTCCGGTCTCGTCCATGGATGTCCCGGGCACCAGGCGCGCGGTCGCAGGATCCCGGCTCAGGTCACGCAGCACGAGCTCGATCAGGTCGAGCAGCGCGTCGCGAGCGGTCACCGCGAGTTCGAACTCGCTCTCGGTCAGCCGGCCGCCCAGCTCCGTGAGCCAGGCAAGGGCTCTGCTGATCTCCTTCTGGTTGTCCGGGTAGTTCACGACCATGTCCGCCCATACGCGCCGTGACCGCAGCGGTCGATCCCCCGCACGGTCAGCAGCCTCGGCAGTCCACCGCGCGGTCCCCCGTCACGGTTGCCGTGCGGGAGCGAACCATCGTGGGTACGTCGATTCATGTCCTTCCCTCCGCGGGAGCCGGCCGACCGCCTGGCCCCCGTCCTTCGTCCGGGTCCTCACGTGGGCGGCCAGACCGGTCCGGGCCCCCGGGACCTGATGACTCCCGAGAGTTCCGAGAACCGGTGACCTGTCCGCCGTCCACGGGCCGCCGACTCGACACGGCAGCCACACCGGGACAAGTGGTCGGCGAAGCCGAAAAGTGGACACCTGGGACGCGTCGATTAATTAGTGCAGCGCTTCGGGGTTGTTGTCCTGCCGATCAAG